>NZ_JBHXMU010000039.1:0-89591 GCF_042720685.1 Kitasatospora sp. NPDC058492 | reverse complement strand
GGCCGTACCCCGGGCCGCCCCCACACCCCCCCCCCGGGGCGCGGGGGGGGCCCCGGCCCCCCCCGCCGGGGGGGGGGGCGGGGGGCCCCGGGGCCGTCAGCACGGTGCAGCGGTCAGGACCGTCAGAACTGGACGTCGGTGCAGGAGTAGAAGGCGTTTCCGGTGTCGGCGACGTCCCAGACCGCCACCACCACCTGGTGGCCGGTGCGACCGCTGGGGAGGGTCGCGGTGTGGGTGGTGGTGGCGGCGGGCTGGCGGCCGTTGTAGGGGACGGTCAGGAAGGGGGTGAGGTCCAGGCTGCCCCGGGTGATCGGCTGGCTCGCGTCGTAACCGGGCTTGGTGAGGTAGTACCTGAAGTTCGTGGTGGAGTGCCGGGCCTCGATGTACCAGGTGAAGGTGAGCTGCTGGCCCGCCGTCACCCGGGTGGTCGGCCAGGTGCCGTTGCGCGGGTCGTCCAGCGGGGCCCAACGGGCGTCCCCGCCGGCGCAGATGGTGCCGTCGGCCGGGCCCCGGCCGGGGAAGCCCTTCGGGCCCTCGACGCTCTGCGGTTCCCACTGGATGTCGCCGCAGTCCCAGGGCACCCCGCCCGCTCCGCAGAGCGCGGACCGGCTGGGCGGCAGGTTGATGTAGCCGTGCGACTGGGCGGGCAGGGCCAGCACGAGCGGGAGCGCGATCGCGGCTGCGGCCGCGACGGCGAGATGACGTTTGCGCATGGTGCTCCTCCGTGGGGGTGGATGGAGTGTGCGCCCGACGTAGGGCGCGCGCGTGGGGGCGCGGCCGAAGATCGTGGCATGCCTGCGTCAGGTCGGTGCTGACACCGTAGAAGCCCCCGTCCGGGCCGTCAATGGTCTGAACCATTGCCGGGTCATTGCCAGGCCATTGCCGTGCCCCGCGCCCTCGCGCCCCGCAGGTCAGGGAATCAGGACGATCTTGCCGCTGACGGTCCCGGACTCCGCCAGTCGCAGGGCCTCGGCCGCCCGGGCGAGCGGGAGCCGGGCGGCGATCCGGGCGGTGACGTCACCGCGGGCGACGGCGGCGAACACCTGGGCGAGGTCGGACCGGAGGCGGGCGCGGAAGCGGTCCCGGCCGAGGGCGCGGCCGGCCCAGATGTTGTAGAAGTGGGCGCGGCGGCCGTTGGGCAGGGTGTTCCAGAGCCAGGTGCGGGCGAGGATCTTCAGCACCGGCCACTGCTTGGAGCCGGTGTCGTCGCGGGTGGAGGCGCTGCCGTAGGCGACGAGCGTGCCGCCGGGGGCGAGCAGGTGCCAGGAGTCGATCACGCTGCGCCCGCCGACGTGGTCGAACACGGCGTCCACCCCGCCGGGCGCCAGCTCCCGGACCCGGGCCGCCACGTCCTCCGTGCGGTAGTCGACCGGGGTCACGCCGAGCTCCCGCAGGGCGTCGTGGTGCCGCGCGGACGCCGTGCCGATCACCTGCACGCCGGCCGCGCGTGCCAGCTGGACCAGGACGGAGCCCACCCCGCCGGAGGCGCCGTGCACCAGGATCCGCTGCCCGGCGCGCACCCGTGCCCGGCGGTGCAGCAGCTGCCAGGCCGTGATGCCGTTGACCACCACGGTCTCCGCCTCGGCCGCGGTGAGGCCGTCCGGGACGGGCACGGCGTCGGCGGCGTCGACCGCCACGTGGCTGGCCCACCCGCCGACCTTCATCAGGGTGGCCACCCGCTGCCCGGCCAGTCCCGGGTCGACGCCCTCGCCGGTGGCCAGCACCCGGCCGACCAGGTCGTAGCCGGGGACGAACGGGAACGGCGGCTGGTCGTAGTACCGGCCGCGGCGCATCTGCTGCTCGGCGAACGAGACGCCGCTCGCCTCCATGGCGATCAGGACCTGCCCCCGGCCGGCCTGCGGCACGGCTCCGTGCCGGATCTCCAGGCCCTCCGGCGCCACGATGCCCGGCAGTACGACCTGGACGAGGCGTTCGGTGTCCATGACGCCCTCCTTCTCGATAGATGTTATTGCCTTCGTTAGAAGTTATAACGGCAGGCGTCGGTGAGAGTCAAGAGGGAGAGTGATAGCCTCTAACGAGATGGTGATGTCATCGTCGTGAGGTCTGGAGGCGGCCATGGGCGCGTCGGATGTGAGGACTCCCCGGGAGCGCTACCGCGCTCAGGTGCAGGAGGAGATCAAGGAGCGCGCCTGGGAGCAGATCGCCACCGCCGGGGCCTCCGCGCTGTCCCTCAACGCCATCGCCAAGCGGATGGGCATGAGCGGCCCGGCCCTCTACCGGTACTTCGCCAGTCGCGACGAGCTGATCACCGAACTCGTCCGGGACGCCTACCGGAGCCTCGCCGACGCCTTCCAGGCCCGGGCCGCCGCGGGTGCCGACCTGGCCGGACTGGCGCAGGCCCTGCGCCGGTGGGCCCTGGACGACCCCCAGCGGTACCTGCTCGTCTACGGCACCCCCGTGCCCGGCTACCGGGCGCCTGAGGACACCACCCGGATCTCCGTCGAGATCATGGCCGTCCTGCTCGACGCCTGCACCGCCGAGCTGTCACCGGCGGAGCAGTCACTGGCCGTGTCGCCGTCCCCGTTCGACGCCCACCTCGCCGAACACCGGGCCTGGGCCGGGGAGCACCCGGCCCCGCCGGCGGTCCTCCACCTCGCCCTCGCCGTCTGGACCAGGCTGCACGGCGTGCTCTCCCTCGAACTCGCCGGCCACTTCACCGGCATGGGATTCGACCCCGCCCAGCTCTACGCCGCCGAGCTCCGCTCGCTCACCGGCCGCTGACGGGCGCGGGCCGGCCGGGCACCGGCCGCGCCTTCACGTGCGCCGACGGGCCCCGAGCGGCCGTCTGGCGCGCCCGGGGCCCGTCGGCGGTCAGGCTCGGAGGTCAGGCGTCGGAGTAGCTGAGGTCACCCACCGTCCAACTGCTCACGTCCTCGATGGCGATCCGGTACATGCCGCCGGTGTGGGGCAGTCCGAAGTCGCCCTGGAGGATCCGCGCCCGGTGCAGGTGCAGGTGCGTCGGCCGTGCGGGCACGCTGGCGGAGGGCGGGGAGAAGAGGGCGGCGAACGGCTTCAAGTGCTGTGAGGTGTGCAGGACTTCCGACACCCGCTCGAACCAGAGGGCCATCGGTGCGAGCCGGCCGGTGATGACCGCTCCGGGGACCACCACGGTCAAGGACATCTGGTTGCTGTGCTCGGACTCCACCATGGCGGCGATGTCAACGAGGAGCTCATCAGAGTTCGACATGCACCCAGACTATTGCGCCGCCGCCGGCTTCGGTGGCGTCGTGCACGGTTCGGTGCAGGCCGGGCGCGTGACCGTGCGCGCGGCCTGTCCTACGGCCTACGCACGGTCCGGCGTCCTGGGGAAGGTCTCGTGGATCTTTCCGGGGCCCGGGCCCTGGTGTCCCGGGAGGGAGCCCCGGGTCAGAGCTTCCACATCTCGGCGTACGGAGGGGTGAGTCGCTCCTGGCGGGAGCCGAAGTCGACGAGGACCGCGATGTCGCTGCCGTCCTCGACGTCGACGACCCGGCCGAGGCCGTGCTTGTCGTGGGTGACCCGGTCGCCCGCGGCGAACCGCTTGCGGGGCACCTCGGCCGGGGCTTTGAAGGGACTGGTGGGCAGGTGGCGCCGGACTGCCGGTGATTTCGTCATCCCGATCAGTATGCTCCGAAAAACCGGGGAGCGGACCCTCCCGGAGGGCCGGAACCCCGCCGGGTGACAGGGCACGACCAGCCGGCCCTGGCTCGGCGGACCCGCCCGGCCCGAAAAAATTCTCCGCCCGACCGGGCCCCGCCGCCGGCGCCCCAACTGCCGTGGCACCACCACCCGTTGCCGAGCCCGTCGGCGGGTGAGCCCCTCCCGTGGGGGAGGGGCCGGAAGGGCCGGCGGCGGAATATCCACCGCGACGAGCCCGGGCCTGCTACAGTCGATTTAGTTGCAGTAGTGGTTCCCATGAACTTTGTGTGCGCCTGCTGATGTATTGCAGGCGCATTTTTTGTTTTCCGGCTCTTTCCCCGGCGGGTGCTCATCGCGGCGACTCGGCGTCCGCACGGTGCGGACTTCGTACAGTCTCTCGAAGGAGATTTTTTAATGGCTACTGGTACCGTGAAGTGGTTCAACGCGGAAAAGGGCTTCGGCTTCATCGAGCAGGAGGACGGCGGCGCTGACGTCTTCGCCCACTACTCGAACATCAACGCCCAGGGCTTCCGTGAGCTGCTCGAGGGCCAGAAGGTCGAGTTCGACGTCACGCAGGGCCAGAAGGGCCCGCAGGCCGAGAACATTCGCCCGCTGTAGTTCTCTGCCACGGCACTCGCCTGGTAGCGAGGGGCCCGCACCGTGCACTACGCCCGGTGCGGGCCCCTCGGCCGTTCCACCCCCGATCGCCTCCGGCCGTTTTGGCCGCCAGGCCGCCCCGGCCGTACCGGGCCCTGTGGATCCGCCTTCGGCCGTCGTCCGCCGTCCCGCGCGGGCCGTGTTGCGCCGACCGCGCACACCGGCGCCCGCCCACCGGTGGCTGCACCGTCCATGCCTCGCCCGGCCGCATCGTCCGCGCCCCGCCCGGCACATCTTTGGCCCGTTTCTTGTGATCTCCGCGCGCCCGCGCAGCGGAGCCGACCTCGCGACGTGCCGTCCTGAGGAAGGTTCCGTATGAACCGCTCGAACCGCCCGTCGCACCGCAGCCCGCACCGCCGGACCGGAGGCCCGAACCGGGCCCAGGGCCGCTCCTCCCAGCAGGAGTTCGAACTCCCGGCCAGCACCACCCCCGCCCTGCCCGCCGTCGAGTCGTTCGACGAACTGGACATGCCCGCGGCCCTGTTGAAGACGCTGACCCGCCAGGGCGTCACCTCGCCGTTCCCCATCCAGGCCACCACGCTGCCGAACTCGCTGGCCGGCCGCGACGTGCTCGGCCGGGGCCGGACGGGCTCCGGCAAGACCATCGCCTTCGGTCTGGCCGTGCTGGCCCGCACCGCCGCCCGTGCCGCCGGCCGCAAGACCGAGCCGGGCAGCCCGCTGGCCCTGGTGCTGGTCCCCACCCGGGAGCTCGCGCAGCAGGTCACCGAGGCGCTCACCCCGTACGCGCACTCGGTGCGGCTGCGGATGGCGACCGTGGTGGGCGGGATGTCGATCGGCCGCCAGTCCCAGGTGCTGCACCGGGGCGCCGAGGTCGTCGTCGCCACCCCGGGCCGGCTGAAGGACCTGATCGAGCGTGGCCACTGCCGACTGGACGACGTCGACATCGCAGTCCTGGACGAGGCCGACCAGATGGCCGACCTCGGCTTCCTGCCGCAGGTCACCGAGCTCCTCGAACAGGTCGCCGAAGGCTGCCAGACGCTGCTCTTCTCCGCGACCCTGGACCGCAACGTCGACCGCCTCGTGCGCCGCTTCCTCAAGGACCCGGTCACCCACTCGGTGGATCCGTCGGCCGGAGCGGTGACCACCATGGAGCACCACGTGCTGCATGTGCAGAACCACGACAAGAACACCCTGATCGTCCGCATCGCGGCCCGGGACGGCGGGGTGATCATGTTCACCGACACCCGGGACCGGGCCGACGCGCTGGTCGAGGACCTGCTCGCCAACGGGGTGAAGGCCGCGGCTCTGCACGGCGGCAAGTCCCAGCCCCAGCGCACCCGGACCCTGGAGCAGTTCCGCACCGGCCAGGTCACCGCGCTGATCGCCACCAACGTCGCCGCGCGGGGGATCCACGTGGACGGCCTCGACCTGGTCGTCAACCTGGACCCGCCGGTCGACCACAAGGACTACCTCCACCGGGGCGGCCGCACCGCCCGGGCCGGCGAGTCCGGCACCGTCGTCACCCTCGTCCTGCCCAGCCAGCGCCGCCAGATGGCCCGGCTGGCGGCCACCGCCGGGATCGCCCCCACGGCCACCCGCGTCCACTCCGACGACGACGAACTCGCCCGGCTCACCGGCGCCCGCGTCCCGACCGGCATCCCCGTGACGATCCCCGACCCGGTCGTCGAGCGTCCCCGCCGCTCCGCCCGGGGCGCCGTCGGTGGTGGCCGCCGCCGCCCTGCCGGCGCTGCCGCCGCCCGTCATCCGCGCTCCGTGAAGTCCGCCGCGCGGTCCTGACCCGGTTCGCGCCGGTCCCGGTGCGAACCGGCCCGGTACGACGGCCCCGTGCTCCCCGCCCCGACGGGCGGTGGAGCACGGGGCCGCCCGCGTTCAGGCCCGGGGCGGGCCGCCTTCCTCGGCGAGGAGGAAGTCGAGGGCCGGCCGGGTCTGGTCCCTGAGCAGATGGCCGACCTCGGGGAGGAAGGTGACCGAGACCCGGGGTGCGGCCCGCTGGAGCCGGCGGCGGGTGCCGTGGGAGTCGATGAGCCGGTCGCGGCCACCGATGGTGACCTGCACCGGCATCTCCAGGCCCGCCAGGTCGCCGTCGGTGACGACCGGCAGCCTCTCCCGGCGCGGCCGGAAGTGCTGGTGGATGAGCAGCACGTACTCGCCGAAGGCGCGTTCCCCGGCCGTGGGCGGGACGGGGGTGGGGGCGGGGCCCAGGGCCAGTCTCAGCATCGTGCGCCGCCCCCAGTCCCCGAACGGCAGCACGAACAGCGCGGCGACCAGCACCCCCCGCTTCTGGCGGCCGATCCCGCAGGGGCAGCGCAGCGCCAGCCGGTCCACCCGCTGCGGGCGGCGGATCGCGTAGTCGAGTGCCAGCAGCCCGCCCAACGACGTCCCCACGAAGGCGGCGCGCTCGACGTGCAGCGCGTCCAGCACGTCGTCGAGCCACAGCGCGTGCGCGTCGGAGTGCAGTTCGGGGCGCACGGGGGCGCTCAGACCGGGCTCGCCGATCACGTCGACGGCGTAGACGCGGAAGTGCCGGGCCCACAGGGCCACGTCGTCCGCCCACATCGCCGCGTTCGCCCCGGAGCCGTGCAGCAGGACCAGGGGTGCCGCGTCCTCGGGGCCGCAGGCCAGGACGAAGGTCGAACCCTGACGGGTGGGGACGTGCAGCCGTTCGGCGGGCACGGGCCAGCGGTCCAGGAGGGCGGTGTACTCCCGGGCGAGGACGCGGGCGCCCTCGTCGGAGGTGTAGATGGTCATGCCGTACTCCACTCGCTCGATAGGGTGGTATCTATCCTTAAACTACTGTGAGGAGTGAAGTAAAGGTGATTTTAGGGAGTGATGGGGAGTGTTGCCTCAAGTGGAAACGACTCCGGCCCGGCCGCCGTGGGGGCGACCGGGCCGGGAGGCGGGAAGGCTCAGGAGCGCTTGGGCGGCAGCACGGCCAGTGCGAGGAGGAGCACCAGGACGCCGCCGCAGGCGTTCCAGAAGCCGTTCTCCAGATTGCCGATCCCGAGCGAGATCGGCTTCAGCTCCCGCCCCTTCTGGTACACCCAGAGCACGCCGGTGACCACCGCGACCACGGCGGCCAGGAGCAGGCCCGGGCGCGAGCGGACCAGCAGTGCCAGCACCGCGATCGCCGCGGCGACGGCCAGCAGCAGGAACATCGACATGCCGGTCGACGTGGTGCGGGTGGGTGACATGCCCCGGAACAGGTCGGCGACCGGTACGGACCTCGGATCGCTCTTGGCGTACCAGGGTTGGAACGAACTGAGCACCAGCCCTGCCGCGCCGGCCAGGGCCAACAAGCTTGCTACGGCGGTTCGCATGGGACGGGACCCCCACTTTCCTCTTGGTCGTGTGCCTCATGGCCGGCCGATCGTCATCACGATCGGCGCCCCCGCCTGGAGCATGCCATGGACGACCGGCCGGTCGGTGCCCAACAGCCGGATCAACGCCACAAGTTAGGCGACGGACGGGTGCGGCGCGCGAGCCCTCGGAACGCCGGGGCGGCAGCCGACGGGTCAGAAGATCGAGCAGCCGGAGAGGGTGGTCAGGGCGTCCAGGGCGGTGACCGCGGCCACCGAGTTGCCGGCCTGGTCCAGCCGGGGGCCCCAGGCGCAGACCGCGGCCCGCCCGGGCAGTATGGCGAGGACGCCGCCGCCCACGCCGCTCTTGCCCGGCAGCCCGACCCGGAAGGCGAACTCGCCCGCCGCGTCGTAGGTGCCGCAGGTGAGCAGGACGGCGTTGACGCGCTTGGCCTCGCTGCGTGACATCAGCCGGGTGCCGTCGGTGCGCACCCCGTAGCGGGCCAGGAAGGAGCCGGCCAGGACCAGGTCCCGGCAGCTGGCGGACACCGCGCAGTGCGCGTAGTAATGGTCGAGGACGGTCTCGACCGGGTTCTCCAGATTGCCGTGGCTGGCGATGAAGTGGGCCAGGGCGGCGTTGCGGTGGCCGTGCTCGGCCTCGGACGCGGCCACGACCGGATCGGTGTCGAGCAGCGGGTTGCCGGACTCCCGGCGGAGGAACTCGCGGACCGCCCCGGCGGCGTCGCCCGTCATGGTCTGCAGACGGTCGGTCACCACGAGCGCGCCGGCGTTGATGAACGGGTTGCGCGGGATGCCGTGCTCGCTCTCCAGCTGCACCAGCGAGTTGAAGGGATTGCCGGACGGCTCCCGCCCCACCCCGCGCCAGACAGTGTCCCCGCCGTGGGCCAGGGCCAGCGCCAGGGTGAACAGCTTCGAGACGCTCTGGACGGAGAACGGCTGCTCCCAGTCCCCGATCCCGTACAGCTCGCCGTCGACGGTGGCGACCGCCATGCCGAAGGCGTCCGGGTCGACCGTGGCGAGGGCCGGGATGTAGTCGGCGACATGCCCTTGGTCGCCCGTCGCCCGCGCGGCCGCCGCCGCGGCATCCAGCAGCAGCCGGTAGTCGAGCTTCTCTCCGGCGGGCATACCGTTCAACGCTGTTCCTCCATGAGCACGATCAGGACCACGACCTGGTCCGATACAGGATTATCCGTGCTCCGGGGCGTGCGAAGGATCGCCGGTGGCGGCGTGGGGCCGCTTCACGGCGGGCCGCTTTGCGACCCAAAAGGCAATCAAGTCATATTCTTGACCGGGTTCATCCGTCAGGGGGCGGAGGTGGGGGCCTGGACGGGCGGGCCGGTGAGGAGGGTGCCGGTGTCGGAGTAGGGCCAGCCGTTCGGGACGCAGCCGTGCAGGCCCTTGATCTGCTGCATCATCACCGGTGCCGGCGCGCCCGCGCCCGGGCAGTCGACGTGGCCGTTGCCGAGGACGTGGCCGACCTCGTGGTTGACGGCGAGCGCGTGGTAGAGCTCGGGCTTGCCGACGTAGAACTCCGACAGCTCCGTCCAGCGCTTGAGGTTGATGACGACCTGGTGGCCCACGCCGCAGTTCACCGTGCCGCCGGTGTCCAGGCCGTACTGGCCGCAGATCCGGTCGGTGGTCTCCGGGGTGGCCAGGTAGACGGTGAAGTCCACCGGGTCGGCGGGCATGCGCTGGAAGGACGCGGTGCCACCGGCGGCCCAGCCGTGCTGGACGTTCCCGAGGACGGCGTCGACCTCGGCGGCGAACTGCCCGGGGCTCTCGGCGATCCCGTTCTCCGCCCGCACCTTGTAGCGGTACAGGTGCTCGCCGGTGCCGAAGCGGGGCGAGCCGCCGGCGGCCGTGGTGAACTCCATCGGCTTCTGCCCGTCGCCCGGAGCCCACGGGTGCCACCACAGCAGGCCGCCGGTCACGGCGCCGGCCACCACCAGGGCGAGCGCGCCGTGCCAGAGCCGCCGTCGCCGGAATCCGGTGAACTTCCTCATCGGCTGCCCCCGGTTGCGAGGCGCGCCCTCGCTCCGGTGGTCGGGTCGGGTCCGGTGGACCCGCCGGGTATGGAGGTGCGGGGCGTCGGGGTGGGCATGGCGGTGACAGGCTCCTGGGCGGGTTCGGTCGGGATCAGACGAGTCTAGGCGGCGTTCGAACAAGTTTCGGACGGGTTCAGGCGGGTTCAGGCGGGTTCGGTCGGGGTTCGGACGGGGTTCGGTCGGGGTTCGGTCGCGGAAAGGAAGGGCGTTATGGGGAGGAACGGGCGAAAGCGGACCACCGGTTCAGCCGGTCGGTGACGGCCCGTCGGTCGCGCGGCCCGATCGGTTCCCGGAACCACTCGAAGGTGCCACCCGTGCGGCGTGTCCCTCGGCGTCGGCGGCGCTTTCCGCTGTCGTGGTGCACGTTGATCACCGGCCGCGCCCGAGCGGGCCCGGCCGGGCTTCCCCACCCCACCCCACCTCACCGGAGGCACCGCCATGTCCATCACCACCGTCCTCACCGTCGACGGCATGAGCTGCGGCCACTGCGAGAAGACGGTCAGCGCCGGGCTGGCCGCCCTCCCCGGCGTCACCGAGGTCAGCGCCGACGCGCCGACCGGCCGCGTCACCGTGGCGTCCGCGCAACCGCTCGACGACGCCGTGCTCCGTGGCGCGGTCGGCGGGGCCGGTTTCACCTTCGTCGGCCGGGGCTGACCCGCCCCCGGCAACCGACCGAGCGGGAGGGCCGGCCCGGGGCCGGTCCGGCAGATCCGCCGGACCGGCCCCGGGCACCCGGGCCGTAGACCGGCGTCAGCCCATGCTCTTCGCGCCGTCCAGGGCCTCGCGGATGATGTCGGCGTGGCCCGCGTGCTGGGCGCTCTCGGTGACGATGTGCATCAGCACCCGGCGGGCCGACCATTCGGCGCCGGCCTCGAACCAGGGGGCCTTCGGCAGCGGCTGGGTGGCGCCCAGGTCGGGGAGGGTGGCGACCAGGTCGTCGGTGCGGCGGGCCACCTCGGCGTACTCGGCCAGGACGCCGGCCAGCGTCTCGCCGGGCAGCAGGCGGAACTCGTCGGCGCGGCGGGCGAAGTCGGCCTCGGTGAAGCTGCTGAAGTCGGGCATCGCGGACGGGCCTTCCACGATGAAGTCCACCCAGAACCGCTCGGCCGTGCTCACGTGCTTGATCAGGCCGCCCAGGCACAGTGCGCTGACGGTGGTCCGCAGGCCGGCCTGCTCGTCGGTGAGGTCGCGGGTGGTGAAGCGCAGGAAGTGCCGCTGCTTGGCCAGGGCCGCCAGCAGGTCGGCGCGCTCGCCGGTGGCGGTGCTGTTGTTCGGGGTCGTGGTCATGGTGGTGGCCTTCCGTTCGGTTCCTGCTCCTTCGGACAAGGTCCACGCTAAACGCGATAGCGGCCACTTTCTGTCCTGAATTCCGGGATGATGGGAGTCATGGCGAACACCAGCACCCGGACGCTGCGACTGCTCTCCCTGCTCCAGACCCACCGTTACTGGCCCGGCGAGGAACTGGCCGACCGGCTCGGGGTCTCGATCCGCACCCTGCGCCGCGACATCGACCGACTGCGTGAACTCGGCTACCCCGTGGAGGCGCAGCGCGGCGTCGACGGCGGCTACCAGCTCGCCGCGGGCGCCGCGCTGCCCCCGCTGGTGATCGACGACGAGGAGGCGGTCGCCCTGGCCGTGGGCCTCCAGGCCGCGGCGGAGAGCCCGGTGGAGGGCATCGCCGAGGCCTCGGTGCGGGTGCTGGCCAAGGTGGTGCAGGTGATGCCCGCCCGGCTGCGGCACCGGGTCGAGGCGCTGCGCGCGGTGACCGTACCCGTCGGCGGGGGCGCCCCGGCCGGGCCGGGCGTCGACCCGGACCGGCTCACCGTGGTCGCGCTGGCCTGCCGGGACACCGAGCGGCTGCGCTTCTCCTACACCGCCGCCGACGGCCGGCACGCCGAACGGCAGGTCGAACCGCACCGGCTGGTCTGCCTGCACCGTCGCTGGTACCTGGTCGCCTACGACCTCGACCGGCAGGACTGGCGCACCTTCCGGCTCGACCGGCTGAGCGCGCCGCAGGGCGGTGGCGTCCGGTTCGGGCCCCGTTCGCTGCCCGCCGCCGACGCCGCCGAGTTCGTCCGGGCCGGTCTCAACGGTGTGCCGCACCCGTACCGGGTGGCGGCGCTGGTGGACGCCCCGGCCGCGACCGTCCGTGCACGGGTCGGCCGGTGGGGCACCGTCGAGGAGGTCGACGCCGGGCGCTGCCACCTGGAGATGACCGCCGACTCCCTGGACTGGCCGGCCATGGCGCTCGGCTCGCTGGGCGCGGACTTCCGCGTCCTCGGCCCGCCCGAACTGCTCGACCTCGTCGGGGAGTGGGGCGTGCGGTTCTCCCGGGCCGCGCGGGGCGGCGCGGGGGAGTAGGGCGCCGGAGCAGGACACCGTAGCAGGACGTCGGAGCAGGACGTCGGAGCAGGACGTCGGGCGGGCCGACTTCTCGTGCGGGTGGTGCTGCGGGTGCGGTGGGGTGCTGCGCGTGCGGCGGGTCGGCCCCACAGAGGGCAGGTCTACGGGCAGGCGGGCCGTGCGCCGCGAGAGGCCTCACGGCGGGATCGCCTCGACGGCCGCGCGCAGCCGCCCCAGCACGCCCGCCAACGCGTCCAGCGGCGGCGTGGCCAGCGCCAGCCGGACGGCCCGGGGGCGGTGCGGGCCGGTGGCGAAGGCGTCCGCCGTGGACACCAGGATCCCCTCGCCCGCGAGGACGGCCGCGACCCGGTCGGGCCGCTGGTGCTCCGCCAGGCCGAGCCACACCAGGTACGAGGCCGGGTGCGCCGTGACGTCCAGGCCGGCCAGGGCGGTGGCGGCGATGCGCTGGCGGGCGGCGGCGTCCGCGCGGCGGTGCCGCTCCAGGCGGGCGACCGTGCCGTCCGCGAGCCAGCCGGTGGCCAGCGCCGTCACCAGCCCGGGCGAACCCCAGGCCGCGGCGCGCAGGCTGCTGGTCGCGGCCCGCAGCAGGCGCCCGGGCAGCACGGCGAAGCCGAACCGCAGGCCCGGGGCCACGTTCTTGGACAACCCGGCGACGTAGCAGGTGTGTTCGGGCGCCAGCGCGTGCAGCGGCGCGGGCGGCGAGGCCTCCAGGAAGGCGTACGTGCCGTCCTCGATCAGCACGCAGCCGCGGGCGGTGGCGATCGCGGCCAGCCGGTCGCGCTGCGCCCGGTCGAGCACCCAGCCGAGCGGGTTGTGGACGGTGGGCATGGTGTACACCGCGCGGACCGGCCGGGCGCGGCACAGCCGCTCCAGCGCGTCGAGGTCCGGTCCCGCCGCGGTGACCGGGACGGGCGCCAGGTCGAGGCCGTGGGCGGCGGCGAGCAGCTTCACCCCCGGGTAGCTGAGCGCGTCGACGGCGAGGACGTCGCCGGGCCGGGTGAGCGTGCGCAGCACGCAGTCGAGCGCCTGCTGCGCCCCGCTGGTCAGCAGCACGTTCTCCGGGGCGGTGTCGACGCCGCGCCCCAGCAGGTACCGGGCCACCACCGCACGGTCGTGCCGGTGGCCGCCTGGCGGGTGCTGGCGCAGCAGCGCCTCGGCGTCGCCGGAGGAGGCGAGTGTGCGCAGGGCCTGCCGGAGCAGGTCCCCCTGCCCGGGGGCCAGCGGCTGGTTGAACGACAGGTCCGCGACCCGGGGCACCGGGAGCGCGCGCGAGGGCTCGATCCCGTCGTAGCCGGAGCGCGTCCGGACGAAGGTCCCCCGCCCCTGTTCCCCCACCACCAGCCCGGCGGCGGCGAGTTCGGTGTAGACGCGGGTGGCGGTGGCCAGGGCGATCCGCCGCTCGCGGGCGAGCGCCCGGTGGGTCGGCAGCCGGGTGCCGGCCGGGAGCGCGCCGGAGCGGATGGCCGCCGCGTACTCGTCGACGATGGCCTTGTAGGAGGGCGGTCGCATGCGGCACCTGCCGTCGTGGGGCGATGAGGGTCCAGGGTGTATCCAGGACAATAACTGGATTGTCCTGGAGGGTTGTTCCTAGCCTCGGTGCCGTCCGCAACCGGGCGGGCGCCGTGGGGGCGCCCGCCACCGCGCGGGCGTCCGCCGGGTTGCGGGCGTCCGCGCCCAGGCGAAACGGAGCACCCGGCATGACCGTCCGCAGCGAGCGGGACCAGCACGTCGTCACCCTGACCATCGACCGGGAGCAGAAGCTCAACGCCCTCGACTACCCGACCATCGACGCGCTGCTCGCCGAACTCGACCGCGTCGACGCCGACGACACCGTCCGGGCGGTCGTGCTGACCGGCGCCGGGCAGCGGGCGTTCAGCGCGGGCGCCGACATCCCGTCGCTGGCCGGGAGCATCGCGGGCGGGCCCGAGCGGGCGCTGCGCGAGGTCGTCCGGCGCGGCCACGCGCTGACCCGGCGGATCGAGGAGTTCCCGAAGCCGATCGTCGTCGCCGTCAACGGCCTCGCCTACGGGGGAGGGTGCGAGCTCACCGAGGCCGCCCCGCTGGCCGTCGCCGCCGAGCACGCGACCTTCGCCAAGCCGGAGATCTCGCTCGGCTTCCCGCCGCCGTTCGGCGGCTCCCAGCGGCTGCCGCGACACGTCGGACGCAAGCGCGCCCTGGAGCTGATCCTGACCGGCGATCCGATCCCGGCCGCCCGCGCCGCCGAGATCGGACTGGTCAACGCCGTCGTCCCGGCCGGCGAACTGCTCGACGCGGCACGGGGCCTGGTCGACCGGATCATCCGGCACGCGCCGACCGCGGTGTCCGCCTGCCTGCGGGCCGTCACCCGCGGCATCAACCTGCCGATCGACGAGGGCCTCGCCGTCGAGGCGGCCTGCTTCGTGGCCACCGTGCCCACGGACGGGGTGCGGGAGGGGCTCCGGCGCTTCCTGGACCGCCCGGCCGCCGGCTGAGACCGGCTCGCGCCCCTGGTGCCGGTGGTTCCGGGCTGGACTCGGCGTTCTTCGGCCAGGACGACGGCAACGCGGACGGCCGGGCCATCCGATCGGATGACCCGGCCGTCGCGGCTCACGGGCGCGGCTGGCAGTCGCGGCTCACAAGGGGGGTGCTCAGCGCTTATTGGGGGCGTGCGCGCTCACCAGGACACCGGGTAGCGGACGGGGTGCCCGCCGATCCGGCCGGGGAGGAGGCCGATCGTCACCAGGATGCCGGTCGAGAGGACCAGCAGCGGCAGGAACGGCAGGGCGGGCGGGGCCTGGAGCACCACGACCACGGCGCTCGCGACGGCCGGGGAGTGGGAGAGGTGGGTGAGCATCATCGCGCCCAGTGCGAGACCGGCGGCTATCGCGGCTCCCCAGGCGGTGCTGCCGGTGACCGCGAGGGTGGCGTAGCCGATCAGGGCGGACAGCAGTTGGCCGCCGACGACGTTGCGCGGCTGGGAGATCGGAAGCCCGGGGGCGCCGTGCACCAGGGCGGCGCTGGCCGCCACCGGCGGGATCAGCAGCGGCTGGTGGACCACCATGCCGATTCCGGCCAGCAGGAGCAGGGCGCCGACGGCGAAGACGGAGGCCCGCAGGGCGTGCAACGGGTGCGGCCTGGGGGTGTCTGCGGGCTGTGAGGTGGGCATGCGTGGGCGACTCCGGATGGGTGACGGGGGACCACGGGATGATAGGCGCACTGTCGCTCGAAAGGTGGGATGTTTCGTCTGTTGGACAACCACTGAACACTCCGTGGACGGACAGGCGGGCGGACAGGCGGGCGGACGGACAGGCAGGCGGACGGACGGGCGGCTTCGGTGGGGCGGTCAGAGCGACGGGGGCTGTATGAGCGTCGCCGGGAGGTAGCCGGAGGAGAGGCCGAGCTGCCAGCCGTGTGCCTGGACGGCGAGTGCGGCCAGGGCGATCGGGATGACCGGGAGCAGGCTGCGCGGGGCCGCGTCCGGAGCGCTGCTCTCGCGGTGCTGGTCGAGGCGGGCGGCGAGGGCCCGCTCGAAGGTGCTCTGGTCGTCGTCGAGCAGGACGCGCAGCAACTGCTGGTCCGGCGTGAGCCGACCGGCGGCGTCCAGCGCCCGGGCGGCCGCGGTGCGCTCCTCGGCGTCCGGTTTGCGCAGGGGCGCGGGGCCGGGGGCGACCCAGGGTGAGACGGCGGTCGGCACGACGTAGAGGTAGGAGCAGAGCGCGTCCAACTCGGCGAGGCTCGCCGGATCGGAGGTCGAGTCCAGGTCCGAGTAGGGCAGGCCCTTGCGGACCGAGGGCCCGTAGTCGTCCTTCAGTAGTGGGCCGAGCATGCGGTGGCGCTCCTGGATCAGGCCGCTGATCACGCACATCGCGAAGGCGTCGACCCAGGTGGCGGCCGTGGGGGCGAAGTCGACGGTGTCGCCGAAGCCGGTCTCTTCGCTGGTCAGCGTCTCGCCGATGAACGGGAAGGGGACCTCGAAGTCGCCGCGGGGGAAGCAGCCGAGGGACAGCACGCCGAGGGAGCACTCGGCCGCGGTCTCCAGGATGACCCGGTCGGGGTAACCGCTGAGCGGCCGGCCCCCCAGGGTGAGCGCGCCGATGTGGTCGAGGAGCTCCTCGCCCATCGTCCGGATCTCCTTGATGGCCAGGCGGCCGTAGTGGATCCGGTACCAACTGGCGAGGGCCCGGTCCTCGATGCCCTCCAGGGCCTGGGTGATCCGCTGGGGCGCGACCTGGTGGCGCGTGACGTCGACGTCCACGATCCGATGCCGCCTTTCCTTGATCGTCTGCTGACGGAACGGCACGCTAGCACCGGCCGCTGACAGTGGATCACCCGTACGGGGGAGGGGCGGCGGCCCGGCCGCCGCCCCTCGTCCGGGCAGGTCAGAACGCCGAGTTGGCGCACCAGTGCGCGAGCAGTTCCTCGTCCCCGCGCACGTCGAGGCGGGCGGAGGCCAGGTCGAGCCGGCCGTACAGGAGCAGCAGCAGATCGGCGGCGCTCGCGCGGACGGTCGCGTCGGCCTCCGGGCCCGGGCCGTTCGCGTCGAGCCCGAAGCCGTCGGGCCGCAGACGGATCAGCCAGTCGCCGTCCGCGTCGGTGGCGTTGCCGTCGGTGGCGTTGCCGTCGGTGCGGGTGAAGCGGATGGTGCGGTCCGCGCCGCGCAGTTCGGCGATCCCCGGGGCGAAGAAGGCGGCGAAGGGCAGGTTGGTGAGGAATTCGGACACCCCGTCGCTGGCCAGCTCCGGGTCGAGCGCCGGGGTGCGCCCGAGGGCGAGTTCCGCGTCGGCGCGGTGCACCAGGGTCTCGAACAGCATCCGCCGTACCCAGAAGCGGGCGTGCTGGTCGGCGCCCCAGGCCCACATCGGGGCGTCGAGGTCGGTCTCCGCGAACGCGGCGCCGGCCTCGGCCGCGGCCTCCGCCAGCCAGGCGGGGTAGCCGTCCGGCGCGGCGGGCAGCCGCAGGTCGACCTCGCGGCTGCGGGGCGGCTGCTGGATCCGCTGCCGGAGCAGGACGGTGAACCAGCGCTGCACGCTGCCGGTGTGGCGGGTGAGGTCGGTCAGTGTCCAGCCGGGGCAGGTGGGCACCGGGGTGGTCGGGTCGGCGTCCTGGAGGGCGGCGACGAGGCGGGCGGTCTCCGCGGCGACGGCGGCGCCGTGGTCGATGGTGGTCATGAGGGTGCTCGCTCGGTGTCGGGGTGGCGGGGCGGGGGGAAACGGTCGGACGAGGGAGAAACGGTCGGACCAGGGGAAACGGTCGGACGAGGGGGAAGCGGTCAGGCGAGGGGCTTGTCGACGACGGCCTTGGCGTGGCTGAAGGTGTCGAGGGAGTACTCGCCGTGGTAGCGGCCCATGCCGCTCTCGCCGACGCCGCCGAACGGCAGCTCGGGCATGGCGAGGTGGGAGACCGGCAGTCCGAAGGTGAGCGCGCCGGAGGAGGTCTCCTCGGTCAGCCGCTGCTTGGTGTGCGCGGACTCGGTGAAGGCGTAGAGGGCGAGCGGCTTGTCGCGCTCGTTGATGAAGGCGATCGCCGCGTCGAGGTCGGGCACGGCGACGATGGGCAGGATCGGGCCGAAGATCTCCGCCCGCATCACGGGGGCCTCGGGGGAGACGTCGGCGAGGACGGTCGGGGCGAGGTAGCGGTCGGCGCGGTCGTGGGTGCCGCCGGTGACGGTCCGACCGTCGCCGAGCAGCGCGGTGAGCCGGTCGAAGTGGCGCTCGTTGACGATCCGGCCGTACTCGCCGCCGACCGCCGGGTCGTCGCCGTACAGCTCCCGGACGGCGTCGGCGAGGTGGGCCTCCAGCGCGGGCGCGCTCTCGCCGATGGCGAGGACGTAGTCGGGGGCGACGCAGGTCTGGCCGGCGTTGAGGAACTTGCCCCGGGCGATCCGCCGGGCGGTGACCGCGAGGTCGACGTCGGGTTCGACCACCACCGGGCTCTTGCCGCCGAGTTCCAGGGTGACCGGGGTCAGGTGCCGGGCGGCGGCCGTCATGACGATCCGGCCGACGGCGCCGTTGCCGGTGTAGAAGATGTGGTCGAAGCGCTGTTCCAGCAGCGCGGTGGTCTCCGGGACGGCGCCCTCGACGACCGCGACGGCCGCCGGGTCGAGGTAGCGCGGGAGCAGCCGGGCGAGCGCGGCGGAGGTCGCGGGGGCGAGCTCGCTGGGCTTGAGGACGGCCGCGTTCCCGGCGGCCAGTGCGCCGACCAGCGGGGACAGGGCGAGCTGGAGCGGGTAGTTCCAGGGCGCGATGATCAGGACCACGCCGAGCGGGTCGCGCACCACGCGGGCCGCGGCGGGCCGGAAGAACTCGGGCACGGCGGCGGGCTTCGGCCGCAGCCACTGCTCCAGGTGGGTGACGGTGTGGTCGAGCTCGTTGAGTGTGAAGCCGATCTCGGTGCGGTAGGCCTCGGCGGTGCTCTTGCCGAGGTCCTCGTGCAGGGCCTGGAGGAACGCCTCGGACTGCTCGGTGAGCAGCGAGCGCAGCGCCGCCAGCTGGGCCTGGCGCCAGGCGAGCGGCTTGGTCCGGCCGGTGTCGAAGGCGGCGCGCAGGCGGGCGACCGTGGCGGCGGCGGTCTCCGGGGCGGTCTCCGGGGCGGTCTCCGGGGCTTCCGGGGCGGCTCCCGGCGTGGCTTCGGGAGCGGCTTCCGGGGTGGCGGCGGGGGTGTGGTTCATGAGGGTCTCGCGGTCCTTCCAGCTGGCTTGAGGACGTCGATGGTTTATGACCTCAAGCATTCTTGGACGGTAAACCTCAATGGTTGAGGATGTCAAGCAATGTGCCTATGCTCGACACCGTGCACCAGAACCCCCACCCGGACCCACCGGCCACGCCGATCGAGCTGATGGATCAGCTCGCCCGGGTGGCCGCGGCCTACTACCGCCACTTCGCCTCCGCCGCGGCCGGGCACGGGCTGACCCTGATGCAGGGCAAGACCCTCAGCCTGCTCACCCGGCCGCGCTCCATGCGCGCCCTCGCCGGTCTGCTGTCCTGTGACGCCTCCAACGTCACCGGCATCGTCGACCGGCTGGAGGGCCGCGACCTGGTCCGCCGCGAGCCCGACCCCGCCGACCGCCGGGTCAAGAGCATCGCCCTGACCGACCGGGGCGAGCAGACCGTCCGGCTGATCCGGGCCGACCTGATGTCCGGCCTGACCGCGCTGGAACAGCTCTCCGGCCAGGACCGGGCCGCCCTGGGCGCGCTGCTGGACCGGGCGTTCCCCGAGACGGCGGCCCCGCCGGCCTGAGGCCGGTCCGCCGGTCCGAGGCGGGGCCGGAGTCAGGTCAGAGCTTCTCGGCCTCGTGGACCTGGTGGAGGTGGATGAGGACGTCGTGGGCCCGCCCGAGGGCGACGGAGGGCAGCGGGTCCTTCGTGAACGTGGACCCGGCCTCGTAGACGGGGCGGGCGGTGTCCAGCCAGTCGCGGACCACGCGCGGGGCGGTGCGCAGGTCGACGTAGTAGTCCTGGCGGCGGACCTGGTCCAGGGTGTACTCGTTCATGCCGGGCGTGGCCGCGGGCACGGTGTTCTTCTCCCAGTCGGTGCCGAGGGCGGCGCCCATGGTGAGGAAGGAGCCCCGGTCGAAGGTGAACCCGATGTTCAGGTACTCCGGGCCGAGGGTGTCGCGCAGGATCGCGCCCTGCGTCCTGGGGTACATCTCGGGATCGCTGGCCAGGTAGCCGACGTGCCCGTTGTGGGCCGAGAGCAGCATCCGGTCGCCGGTGTGGCGCTGCCACCACGCGGTGTTGTCGGCCATGGCCTGGTCGCGGAGGACCTCCGCGGCGTTCACCGAGGCCTTGTCGGTGAGTTCGAAGGTGGCGAAGGCGAAGGTCTGGGCGATGATGCGGGCGTGCTGCACGGCCCAGTCGTACTCCTCGCCGCCGGCGCCCTTGGCGGCGGTGACCAGGTCCAGCGCCTGCTGCGCCTTGGCGGCGTTCTCCTTCCGCTCGGCCACCGGCCGGTTCATCAGGTAGGCGACGGTGTCGTCGAGCGGGCGCAGGCCCGCGTACAGCCCGTCGACGCGCGCCAGGGCCGCGGGGTCGGTCTTTCGCAGGTAGGCGTCGACCCGGGCGAAGACCTCCTCGCCGAGCTTGGGGGCGCCGACGTCGTCGCCCATGAAGTGGACCGGGCGCTCCGGGTGCTGGCGGTTGTACTCGCGCATCCAGCTGATCAGGTCCACGAACTCCTGGCGCTCCCACGGTGATTGGCCCAGTTCGTCCTTGACGATCTGCCGGGCGTCGCCCTTGCCGTCCTGGAGGTACTTGTCGATCTTCAGGCCCGCCGACCAGCTCATCTCCAGGGCGAAGGTGGTGAAGCCCTTCTCCTGGACCAGGTAGCGGAAGACCCGCTCCTTCATGGTGAAGAACTCGTGCGAGCCGTGCGTGGCCTCGCCGAGGCCCACCACCTTGGCGTCCCCGACCATCGCGCCGAGCGCCCGCAGGTCGCTGGTGCTGCCGCCGGGCTCGGTCGACCGCAGCGGGTGCGCGGACCGCTCCAACGCGCGGACCACCGTGCTCCGCTGGCCGTCCGCCGCGGGAGCGGCGGAGGCCACCGGGGCCAGCAGGGCGGTGGTGGCGGCCGCCACCGTCGCCGCGATCAGCCCGCGCCGGCCGATCCGCCGCTTGTTCACCGTGGTCATGATCTCTCCTCAGTTTCCTTGTCCCGAAAGCTCGGTGAGATGATCATCGTTCGCGGCGGGGGTGCGGCGCGCTGGGGCCGACCGCCGGGTTCTTCGGGGGGATAACCCCCGACCTGCGTCGATGCGGGCTCCGCCCGGTGGGTCAGAGCGCCGCGGCGCGGTGCGTCGGGCGGCCGTCCAGGACGGTGAGCAGCACGGGGACGTCCGGCAGTTCGGTGGCGGGGGTGGTGAGCGGGTCGGCGGCCAAGGCGGTGAGGTCGGCGCGGTGCCCGACGGCGATCCGGCCGGCCTGCTGCTCCTCCCCGGCCGCGTGCGCGGCGTTGACGGTCATCGCCCGCAGCGCCTCCAGGGCGGTGAGCGCCTGCCCGGGGTGGTGCGGCGGCTGGGTCAGGTCGCGGCTCGGGCGGCGGTGGCGGGCGCCGGCCAGCACGCCGAGCGGCGGGTAGGGGGCGATCGGCCAGTCCGAGCCGAGCACGACGGTGGCGCCCGCGTCCCACAGGTCGCGGCAGCGCCAGGCGCGGTCGGCGCGCTCCTCGCCGAGGCGGCGGGACCAGTTGTCGGTGTGGTCGGCCCGGGTGAAGTCGCAGCAGTGGGTGGGCTGCATGGAGGCGGTCACGCCCAGCTCGGCGAAGCGCCGCACGACGGAGTCCGGGACGGTCTCGATGTGTTCGATCCGGTGCCGGACGGTTCGGGCCCCGGCGGCGGCCGCCTCCGGCCTTTGCGCCGAGGCCGCGGCCACGGCGTCGAGCGCGTGGCGGACGGCGGCGTCGCCGATGGCGTGGGTGGCGGTCGGCACGCCGGCGCGGTGCAGGTGCGCGATGACGCGGGTGTACTCCGCCGGGTCCGGCCAGAACGCGTGGGTGGACTCGCCGTGGCAGTCCGGGCGTTCCAGCCAGGCGGTGCCGTTGTCGATGGTGCCGTCCATGAACAGCTTGACGCCGTCGACCCGCCAGAGCCGGCCGCCCCGGTGCTGCTGTTCGACGAGGGCGCGTAGCCCGTCCGCGTCCACCCCGGGCTGGCACCAGGGGGCGACCCGCAGCCGCAGCGGCAGGTCGCCCGCCTCGTCGAGTTCGGTGTAGAGGTCGAGGCTGTCGCCGTTCGCGTCCATCGCGTGGCCGCCGGTGAGGCCGGCGGCGGCCATGGCGGCGAGCGCGGCGGCCAGGCGGGCACGGCGTTCGGCCCGGGTCGGCTGCGGGGCGGCGCGTTCGATCAGTTCGCAGGCGGCGTCCTCCAGCAGCAGGCCGGTGGGGCGCCCGGTCGCGTCGCAGACCACCTCGGCGGCCTGGGCGAAGCTGCGCGGGCCGTCGACGCCGGCGAGTTCCAGGGCGCGCGGGCTGGCGAGCATGGAGTGGGCGTCGAAGAGTTGGAGCAGCGCCGGGACGCCGTCGAGGACGGGCGCGAGCGCGGCGGACTCCACCGGCCGGTCGCCGAAGACGTTCGGGTCCAGGCCCCAGGCGTGCAGCCAGGCGCCGGGGGCGAGGGTGCGGACCTCGGCGGCGAGGGCGGCGCGGACCCCGGCGAGGTCGGTGCAGCCGGAGAGGTCGAGGCCGTGGGTGAGTTCGGCGCCGGTGACCGGGTGCAGGTGCCCGTCGACCAGCCCGGGGGTGACGACGGCGCCCTTCAGGTCGATCACGGTGGTGGCGGCGTCGGCGAGCCGGCGGATCTCCCGGTCGTCGCCGAGGGCGGCGATCCGGCCGTCGGCGACGGCCAGGGCGGTCTGCGGGAGGGGGCCGCCGGTCGCCGGGTCGAGCAGGCGGGCGGACAGGAGGACGAGGGAGGTGCGCACATCGGCTCCAACGGTGCTGCGGGGTGGGGGAGTTGAGGGGCGGAGTGGTCAGTCTTTCCAGGTGAGGGAGCCGTCGGGCAGGCCGAGTTCGCGTTCGGCGGTGGCCACGGCGAGCCGGGTGACGGCGGAGGGGTGGTCGCGCAGGCCGGTGTTGGCATGGGCGGCGAGGCCGTCGATCACGACCAGGATCTGAAGGACCGTCACATCGACGTCCTCGGTGCGGAATTCACTCTGGGTGACGCCCGCTTCGATGACGCCGCCGAGTCGTCCGCGCCAGCCGGCCTGCTGCTCCAGGACCCGGTCGCGCAGGACGGGCCGGTAGCGGCTGAGGTGGCGGGCGTTGATCCAGAGCCGGCTCATGTCGTCGTAGGCCGGCCCGGTGGCGCGGGCGAAGAACCGTGCGAGGTGGTGCAGCGGCGACCCGTCGTGCGGGTCGGCGGGCAGCAGCGTCTCCAGTTCGGCGGTGGCGGCGCTGCCGAAGGCCTCGGCGACGAGGTCCTCGACGGCGGGGAAGTAGTGGCTGATCAGACCGGGGCGGACGTCGAGCTGCTCGGCGATCCTGCGCAGCGTGATGCATTCCAGGCCCTCGGTGAGGGCGACGGCGGCGGCTGCCCCGACGATCTCCGCCCGCCGGTCGTCGGCGGATTTGCGGACCCGTTTGCGCTGAACGCTTGACGTCATGTGCCGGATGCTATTGAGTGTGCGACCAATAAGCAAGCAGGTGGGCACGACACCCCCACGGAGGGCCCCCAATGGCGTCCACGCTCCCGGACCACCCCCACCCCGACACCCGCGCCGCCGCGCCGCTCCAGCAGGAGCGGGCCGGCCGGGTCGAGGTCCACGGCATCGACCACATCCCCGAGACCGAACGGCGCGGCCGCGCCCGCGAACTCTTCCCCGTCTGGGCGGCGGCCAGCGTCAACTACCTCAACCTGGTCGTCGGCGGCGCCCTCGTCCTGGCCGGGCTCGACCTGCTCCAGGCGTTCGCGGTGGTCGTCGTCGGCAACCTGTTCTGGCTGGGCACCGGCCTGCTGGCGGTCTCCGGACCGGCCGCGGGCGCGCCCAGCGAGGTCATCACCCGCGCGATGTACGGCGTCCTCGGCAACCGCGTGAACAACGCCGTCACCGGCTGGATGATCTCCGTCTGCTACTTCGCGCTCAACCTCGCCGCGGCCGCCGTCGCCGCGTTCTCGCTCGCCGAGCAGGCTGGGATCACCCCGACCACCCCGATCAAGATCGCCATCGTGGTGGCCATCGTCGTGGTCACGCTCACCATCAGCGTCTACGGCCACGCCGCGATCCTCCGGCTCTACCTGCCGATCACCCTGGCGCTCGCCGCCGCCTTCGCCGTCGTCGGGTACGCGGTGCTCCGGCACGCCGACTTCGGCTACGCGCCCGCCGAACCGCTCTCCGGCACCCGCCTGTGGTCCGCCGTCCTGGCCGGCGTCACCCTGATCGCCTCCGGCCCGCTGTCCTACACCACCAGCGCCGACTTCTCCCGCTACCTGCCGCACACCACCTCCCCGCGCGCCGTCCTCGGCTGGACGGCCCTCGGCGGCTTCCTGCCCAGCGTCGCCGTCGGCGGCCTGGGCGTACTCGCCGCCAGCGCCGTCGACATGACGGATCCGCAGGCCGCCCTCCAGCGGATCCTGCCCGGTTGGTTCGACCCGGTCTTCCTGCTCGCCCTGGTCGTCGGCACGATCGCGGTCAACGCGCTCACCGCCTACAGCGCCGGCCTCGCCCTGCAAGCCGTCGGCATCAGGATCCGCCGCACGCTCAGCGTGCTCGTCGACGGCACCGTCGCCGTCTGCCTCACGCTGTACGCGCTGCTGGTCTCCAACTTCCTCGACACCGTCAGCAACGTGCTCCAGCTGACCGTCGTCCTGCTCGGCCCCAGCACCGCGATCTACGCCACCGACATCCTGCTGCGCCGCAACCGCTACGACGGCCGCGCGCTCACGGACGAGACCCCTGGCAGCCCCTTCTGGTACCGGGCGGGCGTCAACCCGGCCGGTGCGCTCGCCCTCGCGGCCGGGGTGGCCGGCGCCGCGCTGTGCGTGGACACCCTGTACACCGGGCCGGTGGCCGCGCTCGTCGGCGCGGACCTCGCGCTGCCGGTCGGCATGGTCGTCGCGGCGGCGGTGTACGCGGTGCTGATGCGCGGGAAGCTGAACCGCCGGGGCGCCTGAGCGCCTGAGCGCGGCCGTCCGACGGCCCCCGTCGAACTGCCCTTCCTCCGAAGGGTGCTGAGGGCGACCGGCCGGGACGCTTCCGGGGGCCGCCGGTTGAACGGGCCCCGGCAGCCGGACAGAACAACCGGAGGACAGCCCAGCAGGGCGTCAGTCAGTGGCAGAGCCACGACCACCAGGGACCCGGTTAGAACTATCAGTGTCAGTGGCGTCCGTTAGGGTGCGGACCGGCGGCCCGGCCACGCGGGCCGGCGCGAGGTGAGGGGGCGTCATGACGGACGGTACCGAAGGGGCGGGGGGCGAGGAGGGCATCCGGTGGCTCGCGGACGCCGGGCGCTCCGTCGACGGCGTCCTGTTCGCCCGGGGGATACCGCCGCAGGAGCTCGCCCGCCGGATGGGCGCCGATCCGGCCGCCGCGGCCGGGCCGCTCAGCGGCACCGAGGTGTGGGACCTCGACATCGAGGTGTTCCGCCCGAGCGACGACGGCGACGGCGTGATCCGGGTCGGCGAGTCCGGTGACTGGTCCTTCGCGGTCGAGTACGGCGACTCCACCGGCGGCGAACGGCTCACCGAGATAGCGCGCGACGGGGTCGAGGTGGTCCACTTCCGCCCGATGCCGGACCACCCGCCGGCGCTGCTCGACTACGCCCGCGACGGCGCCGTGCTGTGCGGGTTCGGCCTCGCCGAGGAGCGCTGGCGCTGGGGCCGGGAGCCCGACCTGCTGGTCCCCGAGCTGGTCGCCGCAGGCGTCCTGGAGCCCGACGGGATCACCCGCGGTCCCGGGGGCGAGCCGCCCGCGGCCGTCCGCCGCCGCACCCTCGGCGCGGTCGGGCGGCGGTTCGGGCTGAGCCTGCCCCGGGCCGTCCTCGGCGAACTGCGGCTGCCGACGTACGCGGTGCGGGGCAGGCCGGGGATGGATCCGCCGGGTCGTTGAGCCGGGGCCGGCCCCGGGCCCGCCCCGGCCGCGCGCTGGACGTTTTGGACGCCCCGGACGCGTGTTCAGTCGGAGCGTGGCCCGGTCCGGGCGGCCCGGGCCTCCAGGTAGCGCCGCTCGGCGAGGCTGGCGGTGGCCTTCGCGGCGCGCCGGTAGTGCTCGTGGGCGCCGGCCGGGTCGCCGGCCTTCTCCAGCAGGTGCGCCCGGACGGACAGCAGCCGGTGGTGCCCGGCCATCCGCCCGTCACCGTCCAGGGCGGACAGCAGGGCCAGCCCGGCGGCCGGGCCGTCGGTCTCGGCGAGCGCGATCGCCCGGTTGAGGGTGACCATCGGGTTGGGCGCGATCCGTTCCAGGATCAGGTAGAGGGCGTGCACCTGGGGCCAGTTGGTCTCCTCGGCGGTGGCCGCGTCGGCGTGCGTGGCCGCGATGGCGGCCTGCAACTGGTAGGGCCCCAGGGTCGGGCCGGCCAGCGCCGCCTCGGCCAGTCCGACGCCCTCGTCGATCAGCGCCCGGTCCCAGGCCTTGCGGTCCTGCTCGTCCAGCGGCACCAGGTCGCCGGCCGGGGTTGTCCGGGCCTCCCGGCGGGCGTGGGTCAGCAGCATCAGCGCGAGCAGCCCGGTCACCTCGTCGTCCCCGGGCAGCTGCGCGTGCACCGTCCTGGTCAACCGGATCGCCTCGCGCGCGAGGTCGGGGCGGTGCAACTCCGGTCCGGAGGTGGCGGTGTAGCCCTCGTTGAAGATCAGGTAGAGCACGTGCAGCACGACCCGCAGCCGTTCCTCGCGCTCCGCGCCGTCCGGCAGGGCGAACGAGCTGCCGGCGGCCCTGATGCGCTGCTTGGCCCGGCTGATCCTGGCCGCCATGGTGGCCTCCGGCACCAGGAACGCGCGGGCGATCTCGGCGGTGGTCAGACCGCCGACCGCCCGCAGCGTCAGGGCGGTCCGGGAGGCCGCGGTGAGCGTCGGATGGCAGCACAGGAACAGCAGGACGAGCGTGTCGTCGGTGTCCGGCACCTCCGGCGGCACCACCTCGGCGGCCGTTGCCGACTCCCGTTCGCGGCGCGCGCGGTCGCGGCGCAACTGGTCGATGAGCCGCCGGGCCGCGACGGTCACCAGCCAGCCGTGCGGATTGTCCGGCATCCCCTCGGACGGCCACTGCACGGTGGCGGCGAGAACGGCCTCCTGGACGGCGTCCTCGCACCCTTCGAACCGGCCGTACCGGCGAACCAAGGTGCCGAGGACCTGCGGCGTGAGCGCACGCAGCAGGTCCTCGAAGTCCGGTGCTGTCATGCCTCCAAGTGTCCGTCGGCGAACATCACCTGCCGCACCTCGACCCCCAGGCCCTCGATCGCGGTGTCCGGGATCCGCGCCGCCAGCGCGATCGCCCGCTCCTTGTCCTCGCAGTCGATCAGGTAGAAGCCGCCCAGGTACTCCTTGGCCTCCAGGAACGGGCCGTCGGTCACCACCGGCTGGCCGTTGCGCACGGTCACCACGGCGGCCTGGGTCGGATCGACCAGTGCCTGGGTGGTGATCAGCTCTCCGGACGCCTTCAGCGCCTCGATGAACTCGCCGTGGCCGTGGCCGATCGCCGCCTTCTCCTCGTCGGTCAGCGCGTCCATCACGGCCGGGTTGATGTGCAGGCTGATCAGGAACTTCATCTCGTGCTCCTCGTGGTTCGCGGGCCCGGCTGGGCTCCTCGACCGGTGGTCGGAGCCGTCGCCGCGGTCTTGACGTCCTCCGCCGGACGTTCGGAGGAATCTTCGCGGCCGCAGCGCCACCTCGCACCTCGCCCGCCTCGGGAGGGCCGGGGGCCGGGGAGCCCGCCCCGCTGTCACCCGGGAGTGTGATGGTCACGTCACATCGGGCGCCGCTACTGTGACCTGGTGGCGGAGCGTCACATGGAGCGGGTGGGCCGTCCCGGCCCGGTCCCGTCGGGAGGGGCAGTCATGAAAAGCACTCGTCGTGTGTTCGGAGCGGTGCTCGCGGCCGCCGCCCTGGCCGCCTGCGCCCCGTCGACGTCGCCCGCCGCGGCCTCGATCGCCGCGCCGGCCGCCTCGGGGTCCGAGGGAGCGAGGGGAGCCGCGCCGGCCGCGGTGGCGAGCGGGAAGACGGCCTGGACCGGCCAGTTCCGCGGTTACGGGACGGACCAGTGGAAGCACGCCTGGGGCGCGGCCGACCAGGGGACTTGGGGCGGTTCGGACTTGAGCGCGGTCGACGACGCGGCCGCTCCCGGGGGCGGCTCGGCGCTCCAGGTCATCTACGGGGCCGGGTCCTCCTCCAACCAGTGCGCAGACTGCCCGAACCCGGGCGGCGGACAGTTCTACACGGATCTGACCAGCCTGGGCCTGTCCGCCCTGGCCCAGGGCAAGACGCTGGACCTGAAGTACTCCCTCAAGTTCCCGGCCGGCCGGGACTGGGGCAAGGCGGGGAAGCTGCCCGGACTGTACGGCGGCAGGATCGGCGAGGAGTCGGGCGGCAACCACGGCGCGGGCTGGTCGACGCGCTACATGTGGCGCGGCGCCAAGGGCGTGCCGGACAACGGCGAGGTCTACCTCTACACCCCGACCAACTCCGGCCCGACCGGCTACGGGGTGGACGAGGGGCTCGGCGACTGGCGGTTCCAGGCCGACGGCGCGTGGCACAGCGTCGAGCAGCTGGTCGACCGCGGCACCGGGGACGTCACCGTCTGGTACGACGGCCGCCAGGTCTACGCGGCGCGCGGGGTGGCCTCGGGCATCGGCGGGATCCCCTTCGGTGGCGTGTTCTTCTCCACCTTCTACGGCGGCCACGACACCAGTTGGGGCCCGGCGAGCACCCAGCGTGCCTACTTCGCGGACTTCTCGCTGTCCTCCGGCGTCCAGCACTGACCCGTCAGCCGACCGTCACCGTCACGGTGAAGGCCCGCTGCCCGGGTGGGCAGGCCAGCGCCTCGCCGCAGGTGGTGCGGTGGGCGGAGAGGCGGGCCGTGCCGGGGGAGGCGGCGAGGAAGCCGGCGGTGACCCGGCCGCAGCCGCCGCCCGGCCGGCAGGAGGGGGCGGGGGTGGTCGCGGTGGCGGTCGGACGCAGCGTCCGCGGGCTGTCGCCGGCGGCCGGGGACCAGTAGGTGCTGTGCAGCTCGACCCGGACGACGGTGCCGGGTGCCACCCGTACGGTCGTGCCGTCGGCGTGCTCGTCGAGCACCAGGGCGGTCGGGGCGGGCGGGCCCGGTGCGGCGGGGCCGGTGTTCGACGAGCAGCCGGCCGCCAGGGCGAGCAGGGCGGCTGCCGCGAGCGTTCGCACCGTCACGGCTCTCCTCCTTCACAGGGCGCGGGGTGCGGTGCCGCTGGGGCGCGGTGTCCTTGGGACGCGGTGCCGCCGGGGCGGGCCGTGGTGGCCCGCCCCGGCGGCGTCAGGGGCGTGGACGGGCGGCCGTCAGGAGACGGTCACGTCGTCGTAGTAGGTGTAGGTCGGGTCGCCCGGGTAGTTGTCGTCCACGTTGGTGAGGGTGAGCGTGTAGCTGTGCCCCGGGGTGACGGTGCCGGAGGCGGACTTCCAGCCGAGGCCGCTGGTGCAGGTCTTGGCGAGCACCGTGGTCGTGGTGTTGGTGGTGTTGTCCTTGAGCGTGGCGGTCGCCCAGTCGTAGGTGACGGTGTCCGGGCAGGTGACGTCGTACCAGAAGACGACCTTGCTGCTGCCGGTCGGGGCGGTGAAGGTCTGGCTGGCCGTGGACGTGGTGGTGGGGCCGGTGGAGCCGAGCATGGCGCCGTAGCCGCCGGTGTGCTTGGCGGCGCTGGAGGCGGCGGCGCTGCCGGTGGAGGTCCAGCCGCTCAGGGTGCCGGTCTCGAAGCCGCCGTTGGTGAGGCCGCCGCCGCCCGCGGAGGTGACGGTCCAGCCGAAGGCGGCGGAGCCGGAGGCGCCGGTGGCGTCCTTGGCGGTGACCGTGACGTTCGCCGTGCCGGCGGTGGTCGGGGTGCCGCTGATCAGGCCGGAGGCGGAGATGGACAGGCCGGCCGGCAGGCCGCTCGCCGTGTAGGTGAGGGTCTGGCCGGAGGCGCTGTCGGTCGCCGCGATCTGCAGGCTGACGGCCTTGCCGGTGGTGCCGGTCTGGGCGCCCGGGTTGGTGACGGTGACGGTGTTGCCGGTCGTGCCGCCGACGATCGGGTGGGACATCTCGCAGCCGCCCGCACCGCTGTTGAAGTCGTTCGCCCAGGTCGACTGCATGGCGAAGCTGCCGGTGGTGAAGCCGACGTTCGCCGAGGCGCCCTGGCCGCTGCTGACCCAGGCGCACTTGTCGCCGTTCTCGGCGCCGCTGCTGTCGGTCCAGCCGCCGGCCGGGTTCTGGTCGGTGATGGTCTCGGCGTACTCGTGGCCCTCGACGATGGTGACGCCGTCCAGGGTGCCGGCCGTCCCCGCGTTGACGAAGCCCTGGCCGCAGCCGGAGCCCGCGTCGGTCACGTACGGCAGGTTGGTGAAGGCGAGTTCGCCGTACGGGGAGGAGACGGCGCCGCCGGTGAGCGTGGTGTCGCCGGTGTAGTCGTGCCAGGCGCAGAAGTTGCCGGACGCGGTGTTGAAGCCGTCGGGGGTGGTGCCGGTGGGGGAGACGACGACGTACTGGTCGTTCCGGTTGGCCGCGGCCGTGGTGTTGCCGAAGTGGCCGGACGCCTTGACCGCCTCGGCGCCGATCTGGTTGCCGGTCGCGGAGGCGGGCGCCGCGGCGGAGGTGTCCACCCAGACGCCGGCGAGCGCGCCGCCGGTGGGGTAGGCGACGTGCGCGGAGTTGCTCGGGCAGGTCTGGGAGCCGGCGGCGACGCCCTCGCAGTACTGCGTCATGACGCCGGACCAGAGTTCGTTGCCCGCGCCGATGCCCTTGAACAGCTGCTGGAGGCGGGGGGCCATGCCCTTGGCGTCGCCGCTGAGCGTGGTGTTGCCGTTGGCGTCGGTGCCGGAGCTGCCCCACTGGGAGCCCCAGAACACCAGGTAGACGTGCTCCGGTCCGGTGGTCACGCCGATGCTCGGACTGCCCGCCCCGCCACCGTAGTTGAGGTTGTTGGCGGAGGTGGCGTTCGGTGCGGCCTGGTGGCCGCGCAGCGGGACGGCGCCGTGCCGGTACGGGTGGTTCGCCGACGCCGCGGGGTGCGCGGCGTCGTCGGGCTGCGCCTGGGCGGGTGCCGCGGTGAAGCCGGCCGCCGCGAGGGCGAGCGCGGCGACGCCGGTGAGCGCCGCCCGTCCGGCGAGACGGAACGTGGGGGTTCGGCCCATGTGAGGGTTGCCTCTCTCATGCCGACCGCCCGGGCACCGGTGGGTGACGGGTGGTCGCGAAGGACAGGGAGAGGCCGGAGGCGGTGGAACGCCTGGATGACCCGCCGCACAACGGATCACCGGGGGGAAACAGGCCCGCCTCGGCCGCCGAGAAGCAAAGCAGCCGCCGGAGAACGGGGTCAACGAGCCTGACGGTAAAGTGAGTTGCCTTGATTCCCGCGTAATGGAAAAGCCCCCAGGCGGAGGGGGCGGCGGTTCGGATTCTCCGAGCCCGCACACTGTATGCGGGTTTCCGTTAACCGTATGAACAGCCTTGGCCCAAAACAGATTTGATGGTGAGAAACAGGTAAGACATTAGCCGCCGGGCAGGCGCGCACGCAAGCGTGAGCCTCCGACGTGTGGAGACCGCCTCCCTGGTATTGGGAAGGCGGTCTTCGGTATCACCAGGGGGGGCTGGCGAAACGTCAGTGTTTATTGATGAAGCCGGTTCAGGCCATGAGTGCGGCGTTGCGCAGCCGGGCGGCGGAGCGGGCCAGGAAGAACGCCGCGAGCAGGGCGGGGCAGAAGCCCACCACGCAGGCGGCGAGGACGGCTGTCGCGGTCAGGCCGAACGGGGACACGACGGCGGCGGCGATGCCGGCCAGCGGAGTGACCAGGACGGGGGAGAACAGCAGCAGGGCTGCCAGCCGCTTCTCCCGGCGGCTCCACTGCGTGGACCGCCAGACCCTGCTGGCGGCGATGACGGCGGCGGCCAGCGCGAGCGGGGGCCCGATGACCGGGACGAACGACAGTGGCACCGGCAGCACCGCGAAGACCAGGGTGCGGATGGTGCGGCCGCGGCTCTCCGGCTCCGGCCGGGCGCCGCCCTCCTCGTCGAGCGCGGCGTCGGCGATCTGCCGGGGGCTGCCCAGCTGCTCCAGGACCCGCCGGACGGCGGCCTCGTCGGCGGGGTCGCACTCGGCGAGCGAGACCTCGATGTGCTCGCGCAGGTCCGCGAGCAGTTCGCGGCGGCGCGGCTCGGGCAGCGGAGCGGTGTACCGGGCGACCGCGGCCAGGTGGGCGCGGACCAGGGGGTGCTCGATGGAGTTGTTCACGGGTTCTCTCCCGGGGCCAGGACGTGGTCGACGGTTTCGCGGAAGGCGGGCCACAGCGTGGTGAACTCCTCCAGTGCGCTGCGGCCGGTGTCGGTGAGGGTGTAGTACCGGCGGGACGGGCCGCTGGCCGAGTCGCGCAGGAAGGTGTCGGCGAGGCCGGCCCGGCGAAGCCGGGACAGCAGGGGGTAGATGGTGCCCTGGCTGGTCGCCAGCATCGGGAACCGGCCGAGTTCCTGCAGCAGCTCCACCCCGTACCGGGGGCCGTCCCGCAGCAGTGCCAGGACGCAGTACTCCAGCACGCCCTTGCGCAGCTGCGTCGCCACCGGTCCGTCGGCCGTACCGGCGTCGCCGTCGTGGTGTGTGATGCCAGGTACCATGTGATGCAAGATAGCATGCGACGCCAGGTAGTGGGAGATCCGGACGAGTGCCGCAGGAGCGACCTCACCCGGACGGCGGGTGGCAGCCGGACCGGCGTACGCCCCTCCACCGGGCCTTCCACCAGGCGCGGTCGCCCCACCACCCCTAGGGTCTGTGGTGCGCTGACCGTGCCGTCCGCCGGGGCGCGCCCGGCAACCCGAGAGGTGGACCGCTCCATGCACACCGTCGTCCGCGGCGCCGGCGCCTTCGGCCTGGCCGCGCTGCTGCTCGCCTCCGCCGCCGGCTGCCAGGGCGACGCCCGCTCCGCCGTCGAGCCCGCGCCGACCTCCCCGGCCTCCCCGGCCGGCTCGCCCGGCTCACCCGCCGCGTCCGCGACCGGACTCGCGGCCCAGCATCTCGACTGGCAGGCCTGCCCGGCCCCCAGCCCCGCGCAGGGCAGCGGCACCGCGCCCGCCGGTGACTGGCAGTGCGCCACCCTCAAGGCGCCGCTGGACCACGGCAAGCCGGACGGCGAGACCATCGACCTGGCCATGATCCGGAGCCGGGCCAAGGACGAGCAGCACCGGATCGGCTCGCTGCTGTTCAACTTCGGCGGCCCCGGCGCCTCCGGCGTCGCCACGCTGCCCGCCCTCGCCGCCGACTACGCCTCCCTCAACGCCCGCTACGACCTGGTGAGTTTCGACCCCCGCGGGGTCGGCGCCAGCGCCGGGGTGAGCTGCCTGGACGACAAGGCGATGGACGTCAGCCTGGCAATCGACAACACCCCCGGGACCCCCGACGCGGTGAAGGCGCTGGACACCAGCAACGCGCAGTTCACCGCCGCCTGCGAGCACAACTCCGGTCCGGTGCTGCCCTACGTGGACACCGAGAGCGCCGCCCGCGACCTCGACCTGATGCGGCAGGTGCTCGGCGACCAGAAGCTCTTCTACTTCGGCATCAGCTACGGCACCCAGCTCGGCGGCGTCTACGCGCACCTGTTCCCGCAGGAGGTCGGCCGGATCGTCCTGGACTCGGTCGTCGACCCGACGAAGGACCCGCAGCAGTCCGCGCTCGGCCAGGCCAAGGGCTTCCAGCTCGCCTTCGACAACTTCATGAAGGCCTGCGCCGCCGAGGAGGCCGCCGTCTGCCCGACGGGTGCCGGCGGCGTCGAGGGCACGGCGGCGGTCACGGCGCTGCTGCAGAAGCTGGAGCAGTCCCCGCTGCCCACCACCAGCGGGCGGCAGCTCACCGAGACCCTGGCCGTCACCGGCATCGCCGCCGCCCTGTACAGCGAGGAGACCTGGCCCGTCCTGGCCGCCGGGCTCACCGAGGCGATGCAGCAGGGCACCGGCAACACACTGCTCCAGCTCTCCGACGCGATGTTCGGGCGCGACCCACAGGGGCGCTACACCAACCTGAGCGCCGCCAACCGGGCGATCAACTGCGTGGACGCCCGACAGCGCTACTCCGACCAGGACGTCGAACAGCAGCTGCCGCAGTTCCGCGACGCCTCCCCGGTGTTCGGCCCCTACTCCGCCTGGGGCCTGACGAGCTGCACCGGCTGGCCGGTGCCGGGCAAGGCCGACCACCCGGACGTCTCGGCCGCCGGCGCGGCCCCGATCGTGGTGGTCGGCACCACCGGCGACCCGGCCACCCCGGTCGAGGGCGCCCACGCGATGGCGCAGCAGCTCGGTCCGGGCGTCGGCGTCAACGTCACCCTCCAGGGCGAGGGTCACGGCGGCTACAACACCGGCGACCCGTGCCTGAAGCAGGCCGTGGACGCCTACCTGCTGGACGGCACCGTGCCGTCCGACGGGAAGACCTGCAGCTGAGAAGTGGCCCACCGCAATGGTGATCGATTGGCCCTGGAAAGCGGTCCACTCGGCGTCTAGGCTCTTCACCGTGACCACCAAAGTCGATTTCTACTTCGATCCGATCTGCCCGTTCGCCTGGATCACCTCCCGGTGGATCCGTGAGGTCGAGCGCCACCGCGAGCTCGACCTCACCTTCCGGGTGATGAGCCTGTCCGTCCTCAACGAGGGCCGCACCGACCTGCCCGAGCGCTACCAGCGCCTGATGACCACCGGCTGGGGCCCCGTCCGGGTCTGCATCGCCGCCGCCGAACAGCACGGCGAGCACGTGCTGCGCGACCTGTACACCGAACTCGGCACCCGCCTGCACGACCAGGACCGGCCCGCCGACGACGCCGTCATCCGGGAGGCCCTGGTCGCGGCCGGACTGCCGGAGGAGCTCGCCGCCGCGGCCGACAGCACGGCGTACGACGTCGTGCTGCGCAAGAGCCACCACGAGGGCATGGACCCGGTCGGCGAGGAGGTCGGCACGCCGACCATCCACGTCGACGGCGTCGCCTTCTTCGGCCCGGTGCTGAGCGCCATCCCGCGCGGCGAGGACGCCGTCCGGGTCTTCGACGGGGTGCGGCTGCTGGCCGGCTACCCGAACTTCTTCGAGCTCAAGCGGACCCGGACCGGCTCGCTCGACTTCTCCTGACGGCGCCGCCGGCCCCCGCGCCGGGGCCGGCCGGTCCGTCCTGGACCTCCCGTCCGGGCCCTTCTCGCCCCACCATGGAGGGGGAAGGCCCGGCGGCGGAGAGGTGGTGGGCGCGGATGATCACCCGAATCCGGCTGCGCGCCGCCCGCCACCCCGCGACCCCGCCGCCCCCGGGCGGGGGCCCAGAGCGGCCCCGCACCCCCGGCGGCCCGCCGCCGCCCAAGCCGCCCCCGCCCGCGATGCGCCGCTGGCTGCTGCCCGTCGCCGTCCTGGTGACCCTGCTGCTGCTCATCCTGTTCTCGCGCTCCGGCTCGACCGGCGCCAACTACGGCTACACCGACTTCCTCAACCGGGTCGGCGCCGGCCAGGTGCAGACCGTGGACATCACCGACACCGGCGGGGTCACCGGCACCCTCAAGGACGGCACGCACTTCACCAGCCAGATCCCGACCGCCCTGGACACCTCCCAGCTCAGCGGCGAGCTGGCCGGCCAGCACGTCGACATCACCGCCAGCCACAGCGGCGGCAGCTCGGTCTGGTCCACGCTGCTGCTGTTCCTGCCGCTGCTGCTCTTCGGCGGGCTGTTCCTCTGGTCCGGCCGGATGGCCGCCCGCTCGCTCGGCGGCGGCCTGAGCGCCATCGGCCGCTCCCGCGCCAAGATCATCGAGGCCGAGCGGCCCGCCACCCGCTTCGCCGACGTCGCCGGGTACGAGGGCGTCAAGCAGGAGGTCAGCGAGGTGGTCGACTTCCTGCGCAGCCCCGAACGCTACGCCGCCGCCGGCGCCAAGGGCCCGCGCGGGGTGATCATGGTCGGCCCGCCCGGTACCGGGAAGACCCTGCTCGCCCGGGCCGTCGCCGGAGAGGCCGAGGTGCCCTTCCTCTCCGTGACCGGCTCCGGCTTCGTCGAGATGTTCGTCGGCGTCGGCGCCTCCCGCGTCCGCGACCTCTTCGACGAGGCCCGCAAACGCGCGCCGTCCATCATCTTCATCGACGAGATCGACGCCGTCGGCGGCCGCCGCGCGGGCGGCACCCGGCTCGGCGGCAACGACGAACGCGAACAGACCCTCAACCAGCTGCTCTCCGAGATGGACGGCTTCGACCCGACCACCGGCATCGTCGTCATCGCCGCCACCAACCGCCCGGACGCCCTCGACCCGGCCCTGCTGCGCCCCGGCCGGTTCGACCGCCAGGTCACCGTCCCGCTGCCCAACCAGGCGGAACGGGCCGCGATCCTCGCCGTCCACGTCCGCGGCAAGACCCTCGCCCCCGATGCCGACCTGAACCGCATCGCCCGCGGCACACCCGGCTTCTCCGGCGCCGACCTCGCCAACCTGGTCAACGAGGCCGCCATCAACGCCGTCCGCGCCGACCGCGCCACCCTCACCGCCGACGACCTCGACACCGCCCGCGACCGCGTCCTGCTCGGCCGCCGGGACTCCTCCAACGCGCTGCTGCCCGAGGAGCGCCACGCCGTCGCCGTCCACGAGTCCGGGCACGCCCTGACCGCCGCGCTGTGCGAACACGCCGACCCCGTCGCCAAGGTGACCATCCTCCCGGCCGGCGTCTCCCTCGGCGCGACCGAACAACTCCCCGAAGCGGAACGCCACCTGTACACCGAGGGCTACCTGATCGACCTGATCACCGTCCAGCTCGGCGGGCGGGCGGCCGAGCTGGTGGTCTTCGGGGAGGGCTCCACCGGCGCCGCCAACGACCTCGCCCACGCCACCGGTGTCGCCACCCGGATGGTCCGCGAATTCGGCCTCTCCCCGGAACTCGGTCCGGTCGGCTACTCCAGCGGCTCCCCGAACTACCTCGGCGACGGCCCCGAGGACCTGTTCCGCCGCCCGTACTCCGAGCAGACCCAGCGTGCCGTCGACGAGGCGGTGGCCCGCCTGCTGCGCCGCGCCGAACGCCGCGCCGTCGACCTGCTCCGCGAACACCGCCACCACCTCGACGAACTGGCCGCCCTGCTGGTCGCCCAGGAGACCGTCGACGGCGCCGTCGTCCTCGACATCCTGCGGCACCCCGCGTAGGCGCTCGCCCCGGCCCGCCGCAGCACCGCCACCACCTCGTCGAACGCGCGGAACCCGCTGGTAGCGTCCAGGGCGGGCACCCACCGTGTCACCTTCACCCGGGAGTCGATATGACCGAACCCCTGTCCGCCGACCTCCAGCGGGAGATCGCCCGCACCCTGCGGGTGGCCCCCGTCCCCAGCCCCGAGCAGGAGGCGAAGCGCCGGGCCGACTTCCTCGCCGACCAGCTCCGGGCGGCCGGCGCCCGCACGCTGGTGCTCGGCATCAGCGGCGGCGTCGACTCCACCACCGCCGGGCGGCTCTGCCAGCTCGCCGTCGACCGGCTGCGCGCCGCCGGACACCAGGCCGAGTTCTGCGCCATGCGGCTGCCCTACGGCACCCAGGCGGACGAGGCGGACGCCCGCCGCGCACTCGACTTCATCCGGCCGGACCGGACCCTGACCGTCGACATCAGGCCCGCGACCGACGCCGCCCTCGACGCGCTGACGTCCGCCGGCCTCACCTTCGCCGACCGCTCCCACGAGGACTTCGTCCGCGGCAACGTCAAGGCCCGCCAGCGGATGGTGGCCCAGTACGCGGTCGCGGGCGCCACCGGCGGCCTGGTCGTCGGCACCGACCACGCCGCCGAGGCGGCCGTCGGCTTCTTCACCAAGTACGGTGACGGCGCCGCCGACGTGATGCCGCTGGACGGGCTGACGAAGCGTCAGGTCCGCTCCCTGGCCGAGGCCTTGGGGGCCCCGGCGGACCTCGTCCACAAGACCCCCACCGCCGACCTGGAGACCCTCGCCCCCGGCCGCCCCGACGAGGACGCCCTCGGCGTCCCCTACGAGGCCCTGGACGACTTCCTGGAGGAGCGGCCGGTGAGCGAGGACGTCTTCCGCACCGTCCTCGGCCACTACCGCCGCACCGAGCACAAGCGCCGCCCGCCCGTCACCCCGGCGTAGCAGCCGAACCGGCCTGACGGTGCGCGGTGCGCGCACCGTCGGAGCGGCGGGCCCTACTGCGCCGCGATCCAGTCCGTGACCAGCGTGTCCAGCACTCCCAGCGGCAGGCTGCCGTGCCCGATCAGCTCGTGGTGGAACTCCCGGATGTCGAACCGGCCGCCCAGCGCCGCCTGGGCGCGCTCGCGGTGCCGGACGATCTCCCGGCGGCCGATCAGGTACGCGGTCGCCTGGCCCGGCCAGGCCAGGTAGCGGTCGATCTCGTTGCGGACGTTGGCCTCGGTGGTGGCCGTGTTGTCCCGCATGAAGGCGATCGCCCGCTCCCGGGACCAGCCGTAGTGGTGCAGACCGGTGTCCACGACCAGGCGCACGGCCCGCAGCGCGTCGAGCGACAGCATGCCGAAGCGGGAGAGGTCCGAGCTGTACAGCCCCATCTCGTCCGCGAGCCGCTCGGTGTACAGGCCCCAGCCCTCGACGTGGGCGGTCAGCTGGCCGCTCGGCCGGCGCCGGAACTCCGGCAGGTGGTGCAGCGTCTGGGCGACGGCGATCTGCAGGTGGTGCCCGGGCACGCTCTCGTGGAAGGCGATCGCCTCGTACTCGTACCTGAACCTGGTCTGCGGGCGCAGCGTGTTGATCCAGTGGGTGCCGGGCAGGCCGCCCGGGCCCGGCGGCTGGTAGTAGGCCAGCGGCCCGGTCTCCGCCTCGATCGGGTCGATCTCCCGGGTCACGCAGTCGGCGATCGGGTAGGCCCGGAAGTAGTCGGCCGAGGCGCGGCGGGCGCGCTCCAGCGCCCCGTCGACCAGGGTGATGATCTCCTCGGCGCTGCCGAAGCGCAGCGCGTGGTCCTCCCGCAGCGCGGCCAGCACGGCGTCGGGGTCGGTGATGCCGAGCACCCTGCCGCCCAGCTCGGCGAACTCCTCGCGCAGCCCCGCCAGGGTGTCCAGGCCGATCCGGTGGACCTCCTCCGGGGTGAGCCCGGGCCGGGTGTAGCGGGTGACGGCGTCGGCGTAGCCCTCGGTGCCGCCGGGCACGTGGCAGACCCCGGCCCGGTCGTCCGGCCGGGCGTCCGCGGCCAGCCGCTGGGCCAGGCCGGCCCGGTAGCGGGCCACGGCCGGGCGCACGCCGTCGCGGACGATCACCCGGCCCCGGTCGAACTCCGGGCGGCCCTGCAGCGCGCGCAGCAGCTGGTCGTCGTCCGGGTTGGCGACCAGGTAGGCGTCGAGCTGGTCGAGGGCGGCGTCGACGCCGCTGCGCAGCGGCGTGCGGCCCTCGGCGGCGGCGTCCAGGTGGAGCTGCAGGGCGGCGTCGAAGTAGCCCGGCAGGCCGGCCAGCCGCTCCAGGTAGGCGTCGGCGCCCTCCTGGTCGACGGAGGTCATGGCGAGCGAGGTGAAGGCCTCGTTCTGCGGTGCGGTGATGGTCGCCGAGATGCTGAAGTCGCCCAGTCCGTGGGTGATCCGGCCGGTGCCGTTGTCGATCAGCCGCCCGAGCACGCGGTGGGTGACCAGGTCCTCGCCGGCCAGCGCGTCCACCGGGATCGCGGCCAGTCGCGCCCCGAAGCCCGCCAGCGCGTCCCGGTGGCGCAGCGCGGCCGCGCGGGACGGGTCGGGCACCTCGTGGGCGTAGCCCTCGACCCCGCTCAGCGTCGCGTCGAACGGGGCGTGGGCGTTCTCGGCGGCGAAGTACTCCTCGGCCAGGGCGGCGAGCGCGGCGGGTTCGTCGTGGTGCGGCTGGTCGGTCATGGGCGCTCCCCGGTCCGGTGTGGTCAGAGTGACGAGGGTTGCCTGGGCGCCCCGGTGGCGCCGATTATTCGGAGTCGGTGGCGGCGCGGTCAATATGCGGCGCGGGGAAAGGGGTTCTCCCCGGCGCCCGGTGGCACCGCCGCCGACGCCCCGTCAGCGGTAGCCCTCCGGCGCGGCCGGCTTGCCCGCGTCCTGCACCTCGACCAGGTAGCGCCAGCAGTCCGGCCGGCTGCCGTCGCGGTCGGTGAAGCCGTACTCCAGGGCCAGCTGCCCGCTGGACACCGACCCGCCGTTCCAGCGGGAGACCTCGGGGTCGGTGGCGAGGGCGGCGACCGCCCGGCCGACGAAGTACGGGCTCTCGGAGATGCCGAAGTGCGGCTCCCGGGCCAGGGCGTCGCGCCAGTTCTCCTCGGTGACGCCGAAGTGCTCCAGCATGATCTCCGAGCGCATCCAGCCGGGGGTGAGCGCCAGGGCGGTGGCGCCGCGCGGGCCCAGCTCGTGGCCGAGCGCGAAGGCCATCCGCAGCACGGAGGCCTTGGCGAGGTCGTAGAAGAACGAGTTCCGGTAGGTGTCGCGGTTGTACTCGGCGGTGCCGTCGGTCATCTCGACGACCAGGCCGCCCGGGCGGCGCAGCAGCAGCGGGAGGGCGTGGTGGCTGGTGACGGCGTGCGTCTCCACCGCGAGGCGGAGCAGCCGCAGGCCGTCGTCCAGGTCGTGCTCCCAGACCGGGACGTTCCAGCCGAACAGGTTCTCGCCGCCCCAGATGTCGTTGACCAGGACGTCCAGCCGGCCCTGCTCGGCGTCGATCCGTTGCACCAGGGCGGCCACCTGGGACGGGACCAGGTGGTCGGTCGGCACTGCGATGCCCCGGCCGCCGGCCGCGGTGACCAGGTCCGCGGTGTCCTCGATGGTCTCCGGCCGGTCGTACTCCGAGCGCTGCTCGCGGGTGCTTCGCCCGGTGACGTACACCGTCGCCCCGGCGGCGCCCAGCTCCACCGCGATGCCCCGCCCGGCGCCCCGGGTCGCCCCCGCGACCAGGGCGATCCGACCGTCCAGCGCCCCTGCTGCCCGTGCCGCCCCTGCTGCCTGTGCCATCCGCAAGCTCCCTGTCCGCATGTCCGCCGACGACTGTGCCGACGCCCGTGGAACGGACGTCGGCACCAGCCTTGCGCAGGGGTCTGACAATCGGGCCCGGCCGGCGGCCGGAGCGCGCGGGTCAGCCGGCCTTGGCGGCCTTGGCAGCCTTGGCGGCAAGCGCCGCGGCGTCCTTCTCCTGCTTCTCCTTGATCCGGACGGCCTCCTTGCGGACGTCCACCTGGTTGGCGCGCTCGTGCTGCAGCCAGAGCGGGTTCTCGGCCTTGACGGCCTCGATCTGCTCGGTGGTGAGCGCCTCGGTCACGCCGCCGCGGGCCAGGCCGGCGATGGAGACGCCGAGCTTGGCGGCGACCACCGGGCGAGGGTGCGGGCCGTTCTGGCGCAGCTCCTGGAGCCACTGCGGCGGGTCGGCCTGAAGCGCGCTGAGCTCCTCGCGGGAGACCACACCCTCCTGGAAGCCGGTCGGCGCCGCGTCGAGGTAGATCCCCAGCTTCTTGGCGGCGGTGGCCGGCTTCATGGTCTGGCTGGTCTTCTGCTTGAGCGATGTCATGGTGACAAGGGTAAGGGAGTGCGCGGGCGCTCCCGGTCACGGTCGGTAGCCTTGCCCTGTGACAGACATGCAGGTGAACCCGTCCTTCCGGCTCGCGTACGTCCCGGGCGTGACCCCCGGCAAATGGGTCCGGGTGTGGTCCGAGCGGCTCCCGGACGTGCGGCTCGACCTCCTCGCCGTCCCGGCCGGGGACGGCGAGGGGACGCTGCGCGAGGGCACCGCGGACGCCGGGCTCGTCCGGCTGCCCGTCGACCGGGACGTGCTCAGCGCGATCCCGCTCTACGCCGAGACCACCGTCGTGGTCTTCCCCAAGGACCACTGGCTCGCGGCCGCCGAGGAGGTCGCGCTCGGCGACCTCGCCGAGGAGGTGGTGTTCCACCCGCTCGACGACACCCTCGGCTGGCCGGGCGCGCTGCCCGGCCAGCCGGCGATCGAGCGCCCGGCCAGCACCGCCGACGCCATCGAGCTGGTCGCGGCCAACGTCGGCGTGCTGCTGGTGCCGCAGTCGCTGGCCCGGCTGCACCACCGCAAGGACCTCACCTTCCGGCCGGTCGCCGAGGCGCCGCAGTCCCAGGTGGCGCTCGCCTGGCCGGAGGACCGCACGACGGAGCTGGTCGAGGAGTTCATCGGCATCGTCCGGGGCCGCACGGTCAACAGCTCGCGCGGGCGCGGCGCCCAGCCGGCGGCCGAGCCCCAGAAGGCCGCGGCGCCGCGCAAGTCCCAGCCGCAGAAGGGCGGCCAGCAGAAGTCCGGCCAGCAGAAGTCCGGTCAGCAGAAGGGCGGCCAGCAGAAGGGCCGGCCGAAGCCCGCGGCGGGCGGCCGGGGTGCGGCCGCGGCCAAGCGCGGCAAGCCGAAGCGCCGCTCGTAGGGCGTGTCCGGCCGGGGACCCGGGTTCGTCCGGGTGCTGGCCGGGGCCCGGCGGGGCGCGTACCGTCGGGCCCGGGCGCCGCCCGCCCCGTCCGGCCGAGGGGTTGAAGGAGCGGGGCCATGTGGCACGACCTGGTGATCGTCCAGATTCCGATCGTGGAGAAGATCCTCCGCACGATCGCGGTCTACGCGCTGATCCTGATCCTGTTCCGGATCGCGGGGAAGCGCGGGCTGGCGGGCCTGAACACCTTCGACATGGTGGTCATCTTCCTGCTGTCCAACGTGGTGCAGAACGCGATCATCGGCAATGACAACAGCCTGCTCGGCGGCGCCATCGGTGCGGTCACCCTGATCGCGGTGAACGCCGCCGTCACCCGCTGGCTGGCCCACGACCCGCGTGCCGCCCGGCTGTTGGAGGGCACCCCGACCACCGTGGTGCGCGACGGCAAGCTCGTCCCGGGCGCGCTGCGCGGGCTGGCGCTGCGCGCGTCCGAGATCGAGCACGCCGTCCGCGTCCAGAACGGCGACACCATCCGCGACGTCGCGGTCGGGCGGCTGGAGCCCGACGGCCAGCTGGTGATCACCCTCAAGCCCGCCGAGCAGAGCGCCACCCGCGGCGACGTCGAGGACCTGCAGCGCCGGCTGGAGGCCATCGAGCGGCTGCTCACCACCCTGGCGGCCGACCGGCGAAGCGAAGGCTGACCCGGCGGCCACCCCAGAGGTCTGGGATGGGAACGGCCGCACCCGGCCCGGCAGGATTGGCGTAGACCACTTCCGTCCACACTCGCCGGGCCTCCGTCCGGCCGGAGGATCGAATGCTGCGCAGACTCTCCTGGATCCCGGCCCTGACGGCCGTCCTGCTCGCCCTGGTGGCCGGGCCGGCGGCCGGGACGGCATCCGCCGCGACCGAACGCGAATTCCTCCAGGGCTACGGGCAGTTGGTGCCGCTGCCGGCTCCGGTGACGCCGGCGCAGCAGTGCGTCGAGCGGCGGCTGTTCCTGGACGCCGGCACGTACGCCTGGAGCTTCGGCACGCCGGGCGGCAACGTGCCGTCTCAGGACGTCCAGCTCTCCTCGGGCTGGTTCCGTTGGACGATCTGCGTGTACCCGCGGGCGTCCGTCTACGGCGCGACCACCTGGCTCGACCCGGAGACCCCCGGCCAGCCGCACCTGGAGCGGACCACCAGCTTCGACGTCACCTTCGCCTACACCTACACGTGGGAGTCCATGCTCTACCGCTGGCAGGGCATCCCCCGCCCGCCGCGCACCATGTGACGAATCGTCAGGCGCGGCTCCCGCCCGCCGCCGGCGCGGGGCGGGAGCCCCGGTCACCAGGCCCGGCGGGCGAGGGTGGCCGTGAAGGGGCGGGGGGACAGCGAGGAGCTGCGGGCGGGGCGGACCGGGCGGCCGGGGGTGGGGGTGACGGTCCAGCGGGCCGCGATGGTGGCGATGGCGAGGGCGGCCTCGGTGGTGCCGAACGCGTCGCCGATGCAGCGGCGGGCGCCGAGGCCGAAGGGGGCGTAGATACCGGGGGAGGGGCGGGTGATGGTGAGCCAGCGGTCGGGGTCGAAGCGGGCGGGGCAGGCGAAGACGTCGGCGCGGCGGTGCAGCAGGTACGGGCTGAACAGGATGGTCGCGCCGGCCGGGACGCGGTGGCCGCCGAGTTCGGCGTCGGCGGTGGCGACGCGGCTGAGGATCCACACCGGCGGGTAGAGCCGCAGCGTCTCGGTGACCACCCTGGCGGTGAGCGGCAGGGCGGGCAGGTCCTCGTGGCGGGCGGGGCGGCCGTCGAGCACGGTGTCCAGTTCGGCGTGCAGGCGGTCGCGGATGGCCGGGTGGGCGGCGAGCAGGGTCCAGGCCCAGGAGAGGGTGGCGGCGGTGGTCTCCATGCCGGCGAGCAGGAAGGTGACCACCTGGTCGTGGATCTCGGCGTCGGTGAGCCCCCGCCCGTCCTCGTCGCGGGCGCTGAGCAGCGTGGACAGCAGGTCGTTGTGGTCGGTGCCGGCGGCGCGGTAGTCGGCGATCAGCCGCCGGGTGACCTCCTTCAGGTCCTGTTGGGCGCGGCGGAAGCGGCGGTTGCCCGGGGTGGGGATGCGGTCGGTTCCGGGCAGCGGCATCATGACGCGCCGGCCGACGCCGCGGGTGATGACGTCCATGCTGTCGTGGACGGGCAGCGAGCCGGCCCGCTCGTGGGCGGCGAACAGGCAGCGGGCGGTCACCGCGGTGGTGAGGCGGTACATCGCGGCGGGGACGTCGACCACGTCGCCGTCGCTCCAGGAGGCGGTGGTGCCGGCGATCTCCTCGGCCATCATCGCGGCGTAGCCGGGCAGCCGGTCGCGGTGGAACGCGGGTTGCAGCATGCGGCGTTGGCGCCGGTGCGCGGCGGCCGGGCAGGTGGCCAGGCCGTCGCCGAAGACCTCGCGGGCCTTGTCGAGGACGAGCCCGCCCTTGTCGTAGGTGCGGTCCTCGGTGAGCAGTTGGCGGACCAGCTCGGGGTGGCAGGCGACGTACGCGTCCAGCGGGCCGAGCCGCAGCCGGACGAGGTCGCCGTGGGCGGGCAGGCCGGCGACGAACTCCAGCGGCCGGCGGACGAACGCGGGGACGTGGCCGAGCAGGGGGAGGGCGCCGGGGGCGGTGGCCGAGGTGTACTGGGTGGGCACGGGCGTCACCTTGGGGTGGGGGGTGGACCGGATCGGTTCGTGATCCGGCCTTTCCCCGGGGCCGTCGGCGAAACGATCTCCGACCGGCGGGTGGGGTGAACGCGGGGGCGCATGCCGAACGCCCGTGCGCCGTCGGGGTTCGGCGGCGGGCGCCGGGGGTGGGGTATCCCCGGCGCCCGCCCCGCGCCTACACTGCGAACTCTTGCGCGACTACCGGTCAGTAGGGATTGGGGAGTTCGGATGACCGACGAGCGGGCCCACGGGTTCACCGACGACGCCCTCGGCGCGCACGACGCCGTGGCCCTGGCCGCCCTCGTCCGCGCCGGCGAGGTGGCCCCCGCCGAACTGGCCGCGGCCGCCGCCGCCCGCGCCGCCCGGGTCGACCGGACGCTCACCCCCGTCGCCCACCCGTCCTACGACCGGCCCCGGCTCGGCCCGGACGGCACCGACGGCCCGCTGTACGGCGTCCCCACCTTCCTCAAGGACAACGTCGACCTGCGCGGCCTGCCGACCGGCATGGGCAGCGAGGCCTTCCAGGCCCGCCCGGCCCGGCGCAACTCCCGCTTCACCGACCAGTTCCTCGCCACCGGCCTGGCCGTCCTCGGCAAGACCCGGCTGCCCGAGTTCGGCCTCAACGCCTCCACCGAGTTCGCCACCGCCCAGCCGGTGCGCAACCCGTGGAAGCCCTCGCACTCGGCCGGCGCCTCCTCCGGCGGCTCGGCCGCGCTGGTCGCCGCCGGAGTGGTGCCGATCGCGCACGCCAACGACGGCGGCGGATCGATCCGCATCCCGGCCGCCTGCTGCGGACTGGTCGGACTCAAGCCCACCCGGGGCCGCCTGGTCACCAACGCCCAGGGCGGCAAACTGCCGATCGACCTCGTCACCGACGGCGTGCTCACCCGCTCCGTCCGCGACACCGCCGCCTTCTACGCCGCCGCCGAGCGCCACCACCGCAACCCCGCGCTGCCCCCGCTCGGACTGGTCGAAGGCCCGGGGCGGCGCCGGCTGCGCATCGGACTGGTCGTGGACTCGCCGCTCGCCGGCACCGACGAGCCCACCCGCACCGCCGTCGAGCAGACCGCCGCCCGGCTGGCCGCACTGGGCCACCACGTCGAGGAGACCACCCTGCCGTTCGGCGAGGAGTTCTCCCGCGACTTCGTCCTCTACTGGGGCTACATCGCCTTCGCCATCGCGGTCAGCGGCCGGCTGATGCTGGACCGCAGCTTCCGGATCAACCGGCTCGACGGCCTGACCACCGGGCTGCGCCGGCTCTACCAGCGGGAGTTCCTGCACACCCCGGCCGTGCTGCGCCGGCTGCGCGGCGCCGAAGCCGCGTACGCGGGCCTCTTCCGCACCCACGACGTGATCCTCTCGCCGGTCCTCGCGCACGCCGCCCCGCCGATCGGCCACCTCAGCCCGAACGTGGCCTTCGACGAGCTGATCGAGCGCCTCCAGCGCTACGTGGCCTTCACCCCGGTCAACAACGTGACCGGCGGCCCCGGCATCGCCCTGCCCACCGGCGCCGCGCCGAGCGGCCTGCCGATCGGCGTGCACCTCTCGGCCGCGCACGGGCAGGAGCGGCTGCTGCTGGAGCTGGCCTTCGAGCTGGAGGCGGACCGGCCCTGGCGGCGGATCCAGGACTGACCGGGCCTGCGGCGGGACTGGCCCGGCCTTCGACGGGGCGGATGCCCGAGCGGCCGCTCCAGGACCGGCCGGCCCCGGCCGGCCCGGCCCTCAGGCGGGCACCACCGCCCGCGCCGCCTGCACCTCGCGGTGCAGCCGGCCCAGCGCGCAGTCGGGCCGGAGGTCGTCCGGCCCGGCCTCGGGCAGCGGCCCGCCGCTGCGCAGCGCCCCGGCCAGGTCGGACAGCTCCCGGACGACGGCGCCGACCTCGGCCGGGGACGGCGCCGGAGCGCCGTGCTCGACCCGGACCCGGGTGGCGGTCGTGGTGTCCACGATCCGCTCGACCGCGATCACCAGCGGCCACCAGGCCTCGGCCCGGGCCCCGACCGGCGGCGGTTCGGTGAGCGCCCGCTGGAACTCGCTGCGCACGGCGGACAGGTCCCGGTAGAGCCGCCGCCGGTACCGGGCGCGGGCCGGCTGGTCGGCCCCGGGCCCGGTGGTGAAGGCCAGCGAGACGTACGCGGCGGAGTCCGCGACGGCGTCGGCCAGCCGCTCCCCGATCCGGGTGTGCCAGGACTCCGGCCACAGCAGGTAGCCGGTCAGCAGCGCGATGCCGCAGCCGATCAGCGAGTCGTACAGCCGGGGCAGCACCAGGTGGAAGCCCCGGTGGTTGAGCAGGTCGGAGAGCAGCAGGATCACCGGGGTGATCGCCGCGGTCTGGAACGCGTACCCCTTCGCCGACAGCACCGGGATCAGGGCCGCCAGCGCCGCCATCACCGGCACGTCCCACCAGCCGTGCGGCACCTCGGCCAGCACCGGGATGGCGATCAGCAGCCCGGCGGCGGTGCCGAGCGCGCGCAGCACCGCCCGGGAGAACACCGAGCCGAAGTCGGGCTTCAGCACGAAGGTGACGGTCAGCGACACCCAGTACGAGCGGGGCACCGCGATCACCGACACCAGGATCTGGGCGAGGCCGATGCACAGGGCCAGCCGCAGCCCGTACCGCCAGGACGCGCCGGACAGCAGCAGCGCGTGGGCGGCCCGGCGGGTGCGGACCCGCAGCGCGGCGGGCCGGCCGAGCGGGTCGTCGTCGGCGTACGGGTCGGGTGCGGGCTCGTGCGCGACGGCCCGGGCGTGGCCGATCGCGGCGACCAGGGCGCGGGTGGACGGCCCGGCCGGATCGGGCAGTCCTGGCGGCGGGGTCGATCCGGAGCGGCCCCGCTCGACGGCCGCGGCCAGCTCGCGCACCGCCGCCGGGTAGGCGGGCGGCAGCGGACCGCACTCGCGCGGGCGCAGCTGCGCCGCCGAGGCGGCCTCCACCACCGGGATGGCGGCGTTGAGCTGGGCGAGCAGCCGGACCAGGGTGGGGGAGCGGCCGTGCCGGCGGGCCCGGCGGGCGAGCAGCAGGTCGTAGGACTGGTTCAGCGACTGGGTGAGCGCCTGCCGCGAGTCGTCGGCTCCGGGGGTGCCGGCGGCCTCCAGGAAGGCGGCGACCGACCGGTAGGTGCCGGCCACGGCGGAGCGCTCCGGCGCGCCGCCGCGCAGCGGCCAGGCGAGCAGGGTGAGGCCGAGCACCAACAGGCCGCCGAGCAGCAGCAGTCCGGGCGGCGCCCACCAGGGGGAGGGCAGCGGCAGTCCGGCGCCGACCACCGCGTTGAGCAGCAGGAGCAGTCCGGACACCGAGGCGACCGCGCCGATCGAGGAGATCATGCCGGAGACCAGGGCGACGGCGGTCAGCACGGCGACGGCCGTCCAGCCCGCACCGTACACCAGGGTGCCGAGCAGGACCCCGAGGGCGCCGAACAGCTGCGGCACGGCGATGTTGAACACCCGCATCCGGTAGGCGTCCGCGGTGTCCCCGATGACCCCGGACAGCGCGCCCATCGACACCAGCGCGCCGTACCCGGGCCGGCCGGTGGCCGTGCCGACCGCGAGCGGCGCGGCCAGCGCCACCGAGGCCCGGGCGGCGGCGGCCCAGGGGACCGGCGCGGCCTTGGGGCGCAGGCTCGCGGTCAGCCAGCCGGGCGGGGTGAGCCGGGTGGCGGCGGGGCGGTGTGCCATAGGCCCAACGTACGGCGCGAAGGACGGGGCGCAACGCTGGGGAACTCGTTTTGGTTCACGTCCGGGTATGTCAATTCCCGAAACATATCCCGACTTATGTCACTCTCCGAAACATAAAGCGAACCCCGAGGGGCCATCTGAACTGCAGGGATTTCCCTATTGGTAACCAGCCGTCGAGGGTTGACACCATTAGTTGGTCTAGTCCAACGTATGAGGGGCGTGGTTCGGCCAGGGCTGAGGCAGGGTGAGGGGCCTTGCCGGACCGTCGAGTTGGCCCCTTGACGTGGCGAAACCTTGCGCGGCCGGAGCCCTGGGCGAGGTGGAGCGCATGCGGACGGCATGCGGTCTGCGGGCTGAATTCCACGCACGGCCGGTGACGGGCCGTCGGCTCGCCGTGCCCGCACTGTGCGTCCAGGAAGCGCTGCGTCGACTACGAACCATGGAGTGACTGCCCATGCCGAGCCCTGACGGATATCTGCACCGAGCCGCCTCGGCGCGCCCCTACTTCAGCGAGGACGGGGAGAGCTACCTCGCGCGCACGGCGCTGCGCGAAGTCCGCAAGGAGCGTCCGCTGCGGGTGCTCTCCGAGGAGGACTTCGCGTTCTGGCAGACCTACGGCTACATCGTGGTCAAGGAGGCCATCCCGGCCGAGGCCGCACGGCGCCTGCTCGACTTCGCCTGGGACTTCCAGGGCCTCTCGCCCGACCGCCCCGAGGACTGGTACCGCGAACGCGACCACCGCGACGAACTCGACCGGGAACTGCACATCTACGGCTTCGTCGAGGCCTACCACCACCAGCTGATCTGGGACAGCAGACAGGCCCGGCGGGTCTACGACGCCTTCGTCGACGTCTGGGACTGCGAGGAGCTCTGGGTCACCCTCGACCGGCTCAACCTCAACCCGCCGAACATCCGCAACCGCGACCGCGCGCTGATCGAGCCCACCGACCGGGGCTTCGACATCGAACTGCACTGGGACGTCGACACCACCCAGGGCATGCTGCCCCAGCGCGTCCAGGGCATCATCGCGCTCGACGACACCCGGCCCGACCGCGGCGGCTTCCAGTGCAACCCGGAGCTGTTCCGCCGCTTCAACGAGTGGCAGGCCGCCCAGGCCGCCGACCGCGACCCGATCCGCCCGGACGTCGACCGCACCGAGTTCCCGGTGGTGCGGCCCGAGTTGAAGGCCGGCGACCTGCTGATCTGGAACGGCCTGCTCGCCCACGGCGTCGCCCGCAACACCTCCGAGAACGGCGTCCGCGCCGTGCAGTACCTGTCGATGATGCCCGCGCTGGAGGAGGCCGCGCAGCTGCGCCGCTCCCGGGTGGAGTCCTGGCGCACCCTCGCCACCCCGGACTGGAACCGCACCCTGGTCGGCGACGCGACCCGCCACGAGTCGCTGCGCTACGGGCCCGCCGAACTCACCGAACTCGGCGAGCGGTTGCTCGGACTGCGCTCCTGGCACGGCCCGGAGTCCACGGACGACCGGCCCGCCCCGCAGCCCGCCGAGTCCACGGGGGAGCCGGCATGCGCGCCGTCTGCCTGACCCTGCCCACCAACCGCGAGTGCGCGGCCACCATCGCGGCGATCGGCGCCGAAGCCGCCTACGCCGCACGGCGGTTCGGCGTCCGGGTGCACCTGCTGATCCTGGACTCCGCCGATCCGGCCACCTACCGGCGGCACGCCGAGGCCGTCGCCGCGCTGCCCGCCGCCGGGTCCGGCGCTGCGTCCGCCGTCGGCTCTGGTGCCGCTTTCGAGGCTGGGGAGGTGGTCGTCCACCACCTCGACGAGGCCGCCCAACGCGCCTTCCTGCGCGACGTGATCGAGCGCTCCGGCGCCGCCGGCCCCGACGGGCCGCTCGGCGACAATCTGCTCGACCTGATGCTCCCCGACGCCGTCTCCTACGGCGCCTGCACCAACCGGGCGTTCCTGCTCGCCGGCGCGCTCGGCTGCTCCTCCGTGCACCGCCGCGACTCCGACAGCGCGTACCAACTGCTCGACGGAGAACCGGTGTTCCCGATCGAGCGCGAGCTCGCCACGCTCGGCCTCAAGGCGGCCGACGCGGCCGCCGCCGTCACCGAAGTCACCCTCGACCCGGTGCACGCCGACAAGCCCGTCGCCCTGGTCGGCGGCTCCTTCATCGGTGAACTCTCCGTCGACATCGGCGAGATCCGCGAACTCGACCCGGACGCCTACCACCAGGTCGTCGCGCTCTGGGCGCCCACCGGCGCGAGCGAGCAGGAACGCCGCGAACTCGTCGCCGACTCCTTCACCGGCGGCGGCACCGACCCGTTCCGCCACGACCGCGCCGTGCTCGACCTGCCCGACATCTGGCGGATCGACATGTGCAACGTCGCCCTCGACCACGAGGTCTACGACCGCGTCCCGCTGCCGCCCGCCACCGCCACCATCGGCAGCGACTACTTCCTGCTGCACCTCGTCCGCGACGCCACCCTGCCCGGCGTCGTCCACAACCGGCACATCGTCAACTACTACACCCCGGAACGGCGCACCGGCGCGGGCTTCACCGCCTACCAGCTGCGCTACGCCAAGTTCCTGCTCTCCATGCTCTACCTCTACCCGGTCTACTCCGAGATGGAGGCGGCCCGCGGGGCCCTCCTCGACGAGGCGCACCACATCCGCGCCGACGTCATCGCCGACTCCGCCCGCCGCAGCGCCGCGACGGACCGCGCGGAGAACCACCGACGGCTCGACGCGCTGGACCACTGCTACCGGCGACTCGGCGGGAAGTACGCCGAGTTCGCCGACCACCTGGCGCCCCAGCGGGCGCGTCTGCTCGACGAAGCGCAGGCGGACATCGAGGACTTCGCGCTGCTGATCGACGCGTGGGGTCCGCTCATGCGGGCGAGCAAGGCCACGCCCGCCGACCGGCTGCCGCGGTAGCCGCACCGGGAGCCATTCGTGATACGTCAGACCATCGCCCACCGCGCCCCGGCGCACCACACCACCGCCCACACCGGCGTCGCGCCCGACCCGGCCGCGCACGACCGGACGGCGCTCCGCGCCGCCCTCGCCGCCGCCACCGACGACCGGATCATCTACGACCTCGACGGCATCGAGCGCCAGTACACCGACCTGATCGGCGAACTTCCCGACGTCACCGTCCGGTTCGCCATGAAGGCCTGCCCGGTGGACGAGGTGCTCGGCCGCCTCGCCGCCCTCGGCTCCGGCTTCGACGCGGCCAGCCCCCAGGAGATCGCCCAGGCCCTGCGCACCGGGGTGAGCCCCGACCGCATCCACTACGGCAACACCATCAAGTCCGACCGCAACATCGCCGAGGCCTACCGGCTGGGCGTGCGCGACTTCGCCACCGACAGCCTGGAGGACGTCGCCGCCATCGCCGAACACGCCCCCGGCTCCCGGGTGTTCTGCCGGGTCGCCACCTCGGGCGACGGCGCCCTGTGGGGCCTGAGCCGCAAGTTCGGCTGCTCGCCCGAGGACGCCCTGCGCGTCCTGGACGCCGCCCGCTCGGCCGGCCTCACCCCGTCCGGACTCTCCGTGCACGTCGGCTCCCAGCAGATGACCGCCGAAGCCTGGGGCGCCGCCGTGGACTCGCTCGCCGCCGTCCTGGAGGCGCTCAACTGGCGCGGCATCACCCCGCAGCGGATCAACCTCGGCGGCGGCCTGCCCGCCCTCGGCGTCCTGGACCGGCACGGCCGCCCCCTCGACCCGCCGCTGGACAAGATGTTCGCGGTCATCCGCGAGGGCATGGACCGGCTGCGCACCGTCAACGCCGCGCCGCTGGAGTTCCTGCTGGAGCCCGGCCGGCACCTCGTCGCCGACCACGGCGCCATCCGCGCCCACGTCGCCCGGCTCTCCTCCCGGCACCAGCTCGACGGCACCCGCGAGGACTGGCTCTTCCTGAGCTGCGGCAAGTTCAACGGCCTGTACGAGATGGACGAGCTCCAGTACCGGCTCGAATTCCCCACCCACCCCGGCGGCCAGTTCGTCAACGCCGTCGTCGCCGGCCCGACCTGCGACAGCGACGACGCGTACGCCCAGGAGGACGGCCTGGTCCGCGTCCCGCGTGCGATCGCCTCCGGCGAACCGGTCTGGATCCACTCCTGCGGCGCCTACGCCACCGCCTACACCACCCAGGGGTTCAACGGCTTCGAGCCGCTGCCCTACACCTGCATCGGCGGAGCCGGCGGCCCGGACGGAGACAGCGGCAGATGACCGACCTGCGCATCCGGCTGCTCCAGGAGGAGGACTGGGACGGCGTCGTCGCACTGGAGGAACGCGCCTACGCCGCCAGCGGCCTGTCCGAAGGCCGCGAGGCGCTGCGCTCCCGCCACCGCGCCTCGCCCGACACCTGCTTCGTCCTGGAGCACGCCGGCGGCCTCGGCGGCTACCTGCTGGCCCTGCCCTACCCGCTGTTCCAGTGCCCCGACCTCAGCCGGGCCGAGGCCGGCGGCGTCCGCGCGACCAACATGCACCTCCACGACCTGGTCGTCGCCGAGGACCTGCGCGGCCGCGGCCTGGCCCACCGGATGCTGCGCGGCCTGGAGGAGACCGCCCGGGCCCGCGGCTACCGCACCATGTCCCTGGTCGCCGTCCGCGGCTCGCAGGTGGTGTGGGCCCCGCTGGGCTACCGCGCCCGCCCCGAGATCGGACTGCCCGGGAGCTACGGCCCCGAGGCGCTCTACATGGCGATGCCGCTGAGCCCGGCCGCCGCCTCGGTCGCGGCCGCCGCCCCGGCCCCGACCGCCGTCGCTGCCGTCGTGCAGTCGTTGACCCCCTCCACCGACCCGTCCCTCGGGTTCCCACCCAGAGCCGAAGTGGGCTGATGCACATGTCCCCCGTTCGCGACGACTTCCGCCGGTCCCAACTGGCCATCGCCGCACTGTTCTTCCTGCTCGGATTCCAGTACGCGACCTGGGTCTCCCGGATCCCCGCGCTGAAGGCCCGGCTCGACCTCGGCGAGGCCCAGATCGGCCTGCTGCTGATGACCTGCGGGGTCGGCGCGGCGGTGTCCTTCCCGCTGGTCGCGGTGCTGATGCGGCGGTTCGGCTCCCGCCTGCTGTCCGTGCTCTCAGCGCTCGCCCTCGGCGTCGTCCTGGTCGCCCTGTCCGTGGTGCCCGACTACCCGCTCACCCTGCTGGTGCTGTTCTGCGACGGCGTCGCCGTGGGCTGCCTGAACGTCGCGATGAACGCCCAGGGCGCGGCGCTGGAAGCCCGCTACGCGCGGACCACCATGTCCCGCCTGCACGCCACCTTCAGCGCCGGCTCGCTGCTCGCCGCGCTGCTCGCCTCCGGCGTCACCGCCTTCACCGGCACGCTCGCCGTGCACTTCGGGCTCGCCGCCGCGCTGCTCGCGGTGCTGGTCGTGGTCGCCCGGCCCGGTCTGCTCACGGACGACGCGCCGGCCGCGGCGCAGGACGGGCCGGACCAGGAGCAGGCGTCGGCCGCGAAGAAGGACCGCCGCCGCTTCGTCCTCCCGGCCGCGGCGACCCTCTGGATGGGCCTGGCGATGGTGTTCGGCACCGTCACCGAGGGCGCCATGAACGACTGGTCCGCGCTCTACCTCAAGGACGTCGTGAACGCCGGTGCCGGGCTCGCCCCGCTGGGCATCGCCGTCGTCTCGGTGATGATGGTGCTCGCCCGGATCTTCGCGGACGGCTGGCGCACCCGCTTCGGCGACGGCCGGATCGTGCGGACCGGCAGCCTGCTGGCCGGCGCCGGACTGGCCCTCGCCCTGCTCGTCGGCGGCGTCGTGCCGACCCTGATCGGCTTCGCCTGCGTCGGCCTCGGCGTCGCGGCGGTCACCCCGTGCGTCTACGTCGCCGCGGCCCGCCAGGGCTCGGACGCGCTCTCCCTGGTCGCCGCGATGGGCACCACCGGGCTGCTCGCCGGGCCCGCCGTGATCGGCTTCATCGCCGACGCCACCAGCCTGGTGTGGGGCATGGCCGCCGTCGCCGTCTCCGCCGCGGTCGTCTCGCTCTGCGCCACCCGGATCGGCTGGCCCGCCCCGGAGCCCCACCCTGAGCCCCTCGACGGCCGACTCGCCCCGGACGCCGGCTAGCTCCCCCCGCAGACCTCGCCCGGAACGTCGCGCCTCCCCCGTCGCGGCGTTCCGGGCGAGCCGCGTTCCGGACGGTGGACCAGGTCAGCCCGGCAGGTCCGCGCCCCCGGCGGCGACGTGCCGGGCGAGGCGCTCGCGCAGGGCGGTCAGCCGGGCGATCTCGGCGTCCAGGGCGGCGAGCCGGGCGGTGACCACCGGGGCGAAGGTCTCCAGACCGGGGGAGTCCGAGCAGCGGCGCGGCGGCTCCTCGGTGAGCAGGTCCAGGCGGTGCGGGCGGCTGGCCAGGTCGTCGACGGTCAGCCCGACGGCCAGCAGCCGGCGGATCGCCCGCACCCGGGCGACCTCGGTCGGCCCGTACTCGCGCTGGCCCGAGGCGGACCGGGCCGGCGGCGGCAGCAGCCCCCGCTGCTCGTAGAAGCGCAGTGCCCTGGGCGTGGTGCCCGCCGCTGCCGCCGCGTCCCCGATCCGCATGGCCGTTCCTCCTCGGTGCTATGCGAGGTCGACGATCGTCGCCCCGAAGGTGTCCCCGTCGAACAACCTCCGCAACGCCTGCGGCGCCTGGTCGATGCCCGCCACCCGCGTCGACGGGAAGACGATCTCGCCGGTGCGCAGCCAGCCGCCGAACCGCTGCCGCCACTCGGCCTCCAGGTCCGGTTGGTCCACGCCGGTGAAGCCGCGCAGGGTCAGGCCCAGCATGATCACCCGGAAGCTGTCCACCAGAGCCGGCGAACTGCCGCCCCGCCGCTCCGGCGCCAACTGCCCGGACAGCGCGCCGACCAGGGCGAACCGGGCCCCCGGCCGGGCCGCGTCGACGGCGGCCGTCAGCTGCTCCCCGCCGACCAGGTCCAGCAGCACGTCGACGCCCTCCGGCGCGGCCTCGGCCAGCTGCGCGGCGAACGGCCGCTCGCCGCGCACCAGTACCGCGTCGTAGCCGAGTTCGGCGGTGAGCCGCTTCGCCTTGGCGGGGGAGCCGGTGGTGCCGATCACCCGGGAGGCGCCCAGCAGCCGGGCGACCTGCCCGGCCAGCGTGCCGACCGCGCCCGCCGCGCCGGTCACCAGCACCACGTCCCCCGGGCGCACCCCGGCGCTGCGGGTCAGCCCGCCGTAGGCGGCCGTGCCGGGGGAGAGCAGCGCCACCGGGTCCGGGAACCCCGGGTCGACCGGGGTGAACCCTGCGGCGTCCGCGACCACGAGGTCCCGCCACCCCCGCAGGTGGGTGACCAGGTCGCCCGGTCGGAGGGGCCCGCCCGCCGGAGCGGCCAGCACCTCCCCGAGGGCCGGCCCGTACAGCGCGTCCCCGGGCCCGATCGCCGGCAACGGCGCCCCCGTGAGCTCGCCCCCGATCAGCGTGCGCAGGCCCGGGAAGACCAGGAAGGCCCGATTGCGGACGACCACCTCGCCCGTCCCCGGCGCCGGCAACGGCTCCTCCACCACCGCGAAGTCCCCGGGCCCGGGCAACCCGCCCGGCTCGGTGACCAACCGGACGACCCGGGCCGTCGTGGGCAGCGTCATCGCAGCACTCCTCCAGAACCGACGCGGCGGCCGATCCGCCGCGGGTGCCCGGACGCTAACCCCTGACCCGTGCGTCAGGGGCAACCCGGCCGGCCCGGGAGGGTGTCCGACGGGGTGTGGGTGTGGGGGTCTTCTAGAGTCGCCTGCGGAACGACCGTATGACCATGTGACTGTGAGCCGCACCGAGAGGGACGAGCACCATGAGTGAGCAGGCCGTCGAGCCCTACCAGCCCGTCGACGAGGACTGGCAGACCGCGCTGGCCGTCGTCGCCCACCCGGACGACATGGAGTACGGCGCCGCCGCGGCCGTCGCGCGGTGGACGTCGCAGGGCAAGAAGGTCGTCTACGTGATGGTCACCAGCGGCGAGGCCGGGATCGACTCGATGAACCCCGAGGAGTGCGGGCCGCTGCGGGAGGCGGAACAGATCGCCTCGGCGCGGGTGGTCGGCGTCGACGTGGTCGAGTTCCTCGGGCACCCGGACGGGACGGTGGAGTACGGGCTGCCGCTGCGCCGCGACATCGCCCGGGCGGTGCGCCGGTACCGGCCGGACATCGTGATCACCAGCAACTTCCGGGAGACCTACGGCGGGACCGTCCCCAACCAGGCCGACCACATCGCGGTCGGGCGGGCCGCCCTGGACGCGGCTCGGGACGCCGGCAACCGGTGGGTGTTCCGGGAGCTGCTGGCCGAGGGCCACGAGCCGTGGAACGGCGTCCGACAGGTGTGGGCGGCGGCCTCGCCGGAGTCGGGTCACGCGGTGGACACCACCGAGCACTTCGACCTGGGCGTGGCCTCGCTGGAGGAGCACAAGGCGTACCTGGCCGGGCTGGGCGGGGCGATGGCGGACGCGCGCGAGTTCCTGGAGGGGGCCGGGCGGGGAGCGGGCGGCCGGCTCGGGGTGCGGTTCGCGGCGTCGTTCGAGGTGTTCCCGCTGCGCTGAGCCGCGCGGCCACCCGGATGGGCCGGCTGCCCGGCTGCGCGGCCTGGCTGCCCGGTTACCCGGTGTCGGTGCCGGCGTACACGGAGGCGAGCACCAAGGCGGTCTGCCCGGGCACCGGGATGCCGCAGTTGTCGAGCAGCACGAGCAGCGCCACCGCGAGGTACCCGTAGTGGTCCAGCAGTGGCGCGAGCCCGGCGAGCCCGGCGAGCGTTCCGGGCAGCGGGGCCGTGGGGGCGGACACCGCTGCTCACCACCTCGCCCGGGTGGGGGGCGGGGCGGCGGGGGAGTCGGTCAGCGGTCCGCCGGGCGGTGCTCGATGGCGCAGTCGGGGCCGGGGTAGACCAGGCCCTCGTGGCCGTCCTCGAAACGGACCATGAACGGCGGTTCGCCGTCGGTGCCGCGCACCTCGACGATCTCGCCCTTCTGGTCCGTCATGCCCACCGACCTGCTGTGGATGTGGAGCTGGTCACCTACCGCTGCGTGCATGGTCTGCTCCTCGGGTCGTGGCGGCCGCCTCTGCGGCCGTTCCGCCTTCCACTGTGCTGCGGCGGCGGCGGGCTCGCAACGGCGCGGGCGGGCGGGACGCGGGAGCGGGGCGGGACCCGAGGGGCGTGCGGGGACCGGTCTCAGCGGGCGGGCGGCTGCTCCGCGAGGTAGCCGCGGACCAGCCGCTTGCACTCGGCGATCAGCGCCGGATCGCCCTGCGGATCACCGCGGAAGGCCAGCTTGAGCACCGCGTCGGCGGCCTCCAGGGCGACCCGCAGGGCGAGGGTGAGCGCCGCCGGGTCGCCGGTGGCGAACACCTCGCCGCCGAGCGCCTGGAGGCGCAGCGCGACGGCGGTGTTGTTGTCCACGCCCGGGTCGAGCAGGTGCCGGTCGTCCCGCAGCCCGGCGGGGGCGGTCGCGTCGGCGAGGCCGAAGTCGAGCTGGCCGAAGCCGGGCACCGCGCGTTTCATCGCGACGAACTCCTCCACCGCGAGGTCGGTGAACCCGGCCGGGCCGAGGGGCGCGGCGGTCGCCAGCCGGTGGTCGAGCCGCTGGAGGTAGCGGTCGAGGTTGCGGCCGGCGAGGGCGGCCAGCAGGTCCTCCTTGCCGGCGAAGAACTGGTACAGGGTGCCGATCGGCACTTGGGCGCGCTGGGCGACCTCCTTGGTGGTGAGCGCGGTGGCGCCGACCTCGTCGAGCAGCCCGGCGCAGGCGTCGAGGATCCGGCCGTACCGCTCCTGGCTGCGCTGCTGGACCGGACGGCGCCTGGTCACGGGGCCCCGCCCGGCGCTCTCGTGACTCCTGGTGTCGCCGCTCATGACGTCACTGTGCCGCATCCGCTGTGCCAGCGGCGAATCACCGGGGCGCAATGGGTCCGGAGTTTCGGGTGGGGAACGGGTCGATTGGTGGCTGGAGCTGAACGTCACGGTGGCGGGAAGGTGTCCAGGAGTCGGCGGTGGTCTTGTGGTGGACACGATCAACGGTTCATACTCCTCAGCGGACTACCTTGCGTGATCAACTCGTGCCCTTTCGTGGTGAACGTGTGTCAGCTGTGGCGACGACGGACGAACCCGGCGCCACCCGAGGTCTGGATGATCCCGTGCGTTTCATAGAACCCGAACCTGTTCAGGTCCGATCCGCCGTGCCCGACTGTGCGACCCGTCATCCGGAAGGAGGGGGCCGGTTCGGTGACGCAGACTTCCGGAGGGCGTAAGGCCCTAGACACCGAGCAACACCGCCAGTTCCTGGAGTCCGGATACCTGGTCCTGCCCGGCCTGGTGCCGGAGCCGCTCGGGGCCAGGCTCGCCCCCGAGGTGGACCGCTGGGTGGACGAGGGCCTACGGGCCCGCTCGATCGCCGCCTGCACCGACCCCGCCCGGCACGGCCCGCCCCCGGTGCTGGAGCTGGAACTGCCGGCCCACGGCGAACTCCTCACCCACCCACCGCTGTTGCGGACGCTGTCCGGTCTGATGGGGCCGTCCTTCGTCTTCCACCACCTGCACAGCGACCGCCAGGCCCCGGGGATCCCCGGCAAGGCCTGGCACCACGACTGCGAGCCCAACGACCGCGCCGACCCGTCGCTGCTGATGGTCCACGCGCTGCACTACCTCGGCGGCCTGGACGAGAAGGTCGGCAGCCTGGCCGTCCTGCCCGGCTCGCACCGTCGTACCGTCGGGAAGACGGCGTACGCCCACCACGGCACCGCCGAACTGCCCGGCGAGGTGGTCATCGACCGGCTGCCGCCCGGCTCCACGGTGCTGCTCAACTCGGCGCTGTTCCACACCCGCAGACCGGCGCCGGACGGCCCGGGCAGGCCCCGGTACTTCATCGACGCGTCCTACTGCCAGGTGGGGGCGCGCTGGCGCCCGGTGAAGCCGCACTGGCGGCTGATGCTCGCCCGGGCCCGTGAACTCGGCCTGGCGGAGGGCCGGTGGCCGGAGCTGTTCGCGGAACGGCACTTCACCGAGTACGTCGGAACCGCCTGACCGGAACTGTCCGGCGAGAACTGTCTGACGAGAGCTGTCTGGCGAGAACCGTCTGATCGGAACAGCCTGATCGGAACTGTCTGAGGAGCACCGCGTGGAGATCGTCACCGCCGTCGCCTACGCCGAGGTCCACCACGCCTACCTGCGGGACCACCCGGTGGAGCGCACCCACGAGGCGAACAGCAACCGGGACGGCGAGGAGAACGTCGAACGCGCCGGCCGGATCCCCGGCGGCTGGTGGCGCGTCCGGCTCTCGCGCTCGGACGTCCTCGGCGTCGTCCTGCCCTGGCACCTGAGCGAGGGCGGCGCGCGCGAACTCGTGCCCCGCTCCGGCCTGACGGTGGCCGAGGCGGCCGTGCGCATCCGCTCCGACGAGGCCGCCTGGTCGGCCGCGAACCCGGTCTGCGCCGCCAAGCTCCGGTTGCTGCGGTGGGCCCCGTTCACCCCGGTCTACCTGAGCACCGGCGCGGTCGACCACTCCGACTACACGGACCTGCTGGTCCGGGAGGGACTGATCCACATCGACGGCCTGCACCGCATGCTGGCCTGGGAGCTGGCCGGACGCCTGCCCGACCGGCCCCGCCTGGACGCGTTCCTCGCGGGTGACCCCCGGCTCGTGGACCCGCACGCGGCCGGGACGGTCCGCGCCGGGCGGGCGGCCCGGACGGGAGGCGAGCCGGAGTGACCTTCGCGACGCAGCACGTCCGGTCCACGCCGTCCGCATCGTCCACGCCGCCCACGCCGTCCAGTCAGGCCGCGTCGTCCGCCCGGTCGCTGTCCGGGTTCCTGTTACGGCTCGCCCGGGAGCACCCGGACCGGACCGCCCTGACCGACGGCGACCGCACCCTCGACTACCGCACCCTCGACGCCGCGGCGGGCCGGATCGCGGCCCGGCTGGCCGCGTCCGGCACCGGCCCGGGCGACCGGGTCGCCCTGCTCGGGCCCCGGGACGCCCGCATGCTGGTGCTGCTGCACGGCGTGCTGCGCTCGGGCGCGGCGGCGGTGATGGCCGACCCGGACTGGTCGGCGGCCGACCTCGCCCGGCGGCTGGCGGCCGTCCGGATCGGCCGGGTGCTCAGCACCGAGGCGGCCTTCCCCGGGCCGGAGGGCCATCCGGCCGAGGTGGTGGACGTCGACCGGCTGGCCGGGCCCGAGGGCCTGCCCGACGCGCCGGGCAGCGCGCCAGGTATGACCGGTGGCCTCATGCCCGGCAGGGCCGGTGACCTCATGCTCTGCGGGGCCGAGGAGCTGATGCTCGGTACGGCCGAGGACCCCGCGTACCTGTCCTTCACCTCGGGGTCGAGCGGTGAGCCCAAGGCGGTGGCCGTCACCCACGCCAACGCGGTGCACTACGCGCGGGCGCTGGCCGACCGGCTGGCTTTCACCGAGGCCGACGCCCCGTGCGTCGCGCACGTCACCACGCTGGCCGCCGACCTCGGCCACACCGCCTGGCTGCTGGCCCTCGCGGTCGGCGGTTCGGTGCACGTGGTGCCGGACGGCGAGGTGCGCGACCCGGAGGCGTTCTGGGCATCGCTGCGGCGCGCCGGGGTGTCCGTGCTGAAGACCACCCCCTCGCACCTGACCGTCCTGCTGGAGGGCCGGCCCGGCGACGCCCCGCCCCTGCACACCGTGCTGCTCGGCGGTGAGGCGCTGCCGCGCCCGCTCGCGGCCGCCCTGCTCGACACCGGTGTCACCGCCCGGCTGGTCAACCACTACGGCCCGACCGAGACGACCGTCGGCGCCACCTGCTTCCTCGCCGCCACCGCCCGCCAGCTGCCGGCCGAGGAGCCGACCGTCCCGATCGGCACCGGGATCGGCGAGGTGCGGCTCGCCCTGCTGGACGGCGACGGGCGGCCGGTGCCCGACGGTGCGGTGGGGGAGCTGCTGATCGGCGGCCGGGGCGTCAGCGCCGGCTACTTCGGCCGGCCCGCCGAGACGGCGCGCGGCTTCGTCCGCCACGACGGTGAACGCATGTACCGCACCGGCGACTTGTGCCGCCGCCGGGCGGACGGGAGTCTGGTCTTCCTCGGTCGGGTGGACCGCCAGGTCAAGATCCGGGGCTACCGGGTCGACCTCGCCGAGATCGAGCGGGCGATGGACGACTTCCCGGGCGTCTCCCGGTCCGCGGTGCTGGTCCGGGAGACCGCCGTGGGGAACCAACTCCTGGCCGCCGTACGGTTGTCGGCCGACGGCGCCGGGCTGGCCGGGATCGGCCCCTACCTGCGCGACCGGCTGCCCGGCTACTCCGTGCCGCAGCCGATCCTGGCCCTGCCGGAGTTCCCGGTCGGGCCGAACGGCAAGCTCGACCGGGAGCGGCTGGCCGAGCTGGTCGCCGAACTGGTCGAGGCCCGGGCGGAGTCGGGGCCGCCGTCGGACGGGGACGCGCTGGCCCGGTCGATCGCCGGGTTCTGGGCGGCCGCACTGGGCCTGCCCGGGGTCGGGCCGCACACCGACGTGCTGGACCTCGGCGGGGACTCCATCCTCGCCATGCGCACCGTCGCCTTCCTGCGCCGGTCGGGCCTGCGCGTCCACTACGACGACTTCTACCGGCACCCGACCGCGCACGGCCTGGCCGCGGCCGCCGCAGCCGTTCCGGTTCCGGCCGCCGCTCCGGCCGGGCGGGCCGGAAGCGGCGACCGGGGGAGTCGACTCGCCCCTGCCCAGCGGTGGTTGTACCGCCAGAAGTCCGTCGACGACCTGCGGCACTGGAACCAGTCCGTCCTGCTGCGCTGCCGGACGGCCGTCGACCCGGCCGCGCTCTCGGCCGCCCTCGCGGCCGTCCTGGACCGCCACCCGGCGCTGCGGCGGCCCGTCTCGCCGGAGGGCTACGGCGCACCCCGGCCGGTGGCCGACCTCGACCCGCTGTCCTTCTCCCGGATCCCGCGCGGGACGGCCCCGATCGCCGAGACCGTCGCCGGGGTCTGCACCGAACTCCACCGCAGCCTCGACCCGTTGGCCGGCCGGCTGCTGCGCGCCCACCTGTTCACCGGCCCGCCCGGCACCGACGACCGGCTCGCCCTGATCGCGCACCACCTGGTGGTCGACGGGCTGTCCTGGCGCATCCTGCTGGACGACCTCGCCCACGCCTACCGGGCGGTGCTCGACCAGAAGCCGGCCGACCTGCCGCCGACCCCGGACTTCTACCAGTGGGCCGCCGCCGCGCCGCCGCCGCCGGCGCCGGAATCCGCTTCTCCGGCGTCCGCGCCGGAATCCGTGGTCCGCGCGCAGCCGGCGGCCGTCGGCTGGACGCTCGACGAGGACGGCACCGCCCGGCTGGTCGGCCGCCACGGCGGCGGGACGGGCCTGGAGGCCTTCCTGCTGGCCGCCTTCGCCGACGCCGTGACCGGCTGGAGCGGCCACCCGCGGCTGCCCGTCGAGGTGGAGACCCACGGCCGGGACACCGCCGGTGATCCGGGCGAATTCCTGGACACCGTCGGCTGGTTCACCGCCGTCAAGCGGCTGGTGGTCGAGGCGTCGGCCGGCCCCGAGGGGGCCGCGCAGCGCCTGCGCGAGGCCCCCGTCCAGGCGATGGACGCGCCCGGCACCCGCCCCGCCGCCGGGTTCAACTTCCTCGGCACCTTCCGGCTGCCCGACGAGCCCGCACTGGACTGGACCGTCGCGGACGAGCAGGCCGGAGTGGCCCGTTGCACCGGCGGAGACCCGCTGTACGACCTGCGGCTCACCGCCCGCATCGTGGAGAACCGGCTGGTCGCCGACCTGGTGTACGGGTGGCCCGGCCTGCCGCACCCCGCCGCCGAGCGGATCGTCGCCGCGTTCGCCGGGACGGTGGCCACCGAGGCCGGTGCCGGTGCCGGTGCCGAGGCTGGTGTCGGTGCCGGTACCGCCGCCCGGCCCGTCCGGGCGCCGCTGTCGACCTCCGGCCAGCTGCTCCACCCCGGCACCCGGGCACCCGCCGTACCGGCGGCCCGCACCACGGTGCGCGAACCCGCCCGGGTGCTGCTCACCGGCGCCACCGGCTACCTGGGGCGGCACCTGCTCGACGCCTTCGTCCAGCGGGGCGCCCACGTCACCTGCCTGGTCCGGGCCGAGCACGACGCCGGCGCGGTCCGACGGTTGGGCGTCGGCGCGGGCGCGGGTGCAGACGACGGCCGGATCCAGGTCGTCGCCGGGGACATCGACCGGGAGGGGCTGGGCCTGTCCCCGGCCGGACTGGCGTGGGCCCGGTGCGCGCAGCTCGTCGTGCACGCCGCCGCGGACGTCCGGCTGGTGGCCTCGCCCGACGACCTGGAGCGGACCAACCACACCGCGGTGCGGCGGCTGCTCGGCTGGATCGACGAGCACGCCCCGGCGGCCCGCGTCCACCACGTCTCCACGCTCGCCGTCGCGGGCGGCGTGGACGGCCCGCCCCGCCGCTTCAGCGAGGCCGACCTGCGGATCGGCCAGCACTTTCGCACCCCGTACGAGCGGACCAAGTTCGCCGCCGAGCAGACCGTCCGCGCCTGGGCGGCCACCGGGCGAGCCGCCTACCTGTACCGCAGCGGCCACATCGCGGCGCACAGCCGGACCGGCGCCTTCCAGGCCAACATCGGCGACAACCGGATCTACCAGCTGATCCGCGGCTACCTGCTGGCCGGCGCCGCCCCGCGCCGGCCGCGCACCACCTACGCGTTCTCCTACGTCGACACCGTGGCCGCCGGGATCGCCGCGATCGCGCTGGACCCGTACGCCGCGCCCGGCGCCTACCACGTCGAGAGCCCGCACGAGACGCCGCACGACGAACTCGTCCGCTGGCTCGCCGGCCATGGCCACCCCGTCCGGCTCACCGACGACGAGGCCTTCGCGGCGGCGATCGCCCGGGCCGAACGCGACCACCCGACGGCGGCGGGGCTGGCCGCCGCGTGGTCCCTCCAGGAGGAGCGCAACGTCCTCGTGGACCGCGCGTACACCACCTCCGTGCTGGACCGGCTGGGCGTCCGGTTCGCCGAGCCCACCCCGCAGTGGTGGTCGGCCGCGCTCACCCGGGCCGCCGAGGCCGGCTACCTGCCGCCCGTCGCGCCGCCGCACTGACCCCCGTCCGCCGCACTGACCCCCGTCCGCCGTACCGATCCGTCCGCCGCGCCGGCGCCCCGTGAGCTGCGCCCCGTGAGCCGCGCCCCCACCGACCCGTACCCCCAGACCCATGGAAGGCGGACCTCGTGTCCCAGCTGTCCCCGGTGCTCAAGCAGGCCACCCCCGTCGTCGCCACCCGCGGCGAAGGGCTCCACCTCTTCGACGCCGACGGCCGCCGCTACCTCGACTTCACCTCCGGCGTGGGGGTGACCAGCACCGGCCACTGCCACCCGCGCGTGGTCGAGGCGGTGCGCGAGCAGGCCGGCCGGCTGATCCACGGCCAGTACACCACCGTGCTGCACGACCCCCTGCTCACCCTCACCGAGCGGCTCGGCGAGGTGCTGCCGCCCGGCCTGGACTCGCTGTTCTACGCCACCGCCGGCACCGAGGCGGTGGAGGCGGCGCTGCGGCTCGCCCGGCACGCCACCGGCCGGCAGAACGTGATCGTCTTCGAGGGCTCCTTCCACGGCCGCACCATGGGCGCGGCCGCGCTCACCACGGCCGGCAGCCGCTTCCGCGCGGGCATCGGCCCGGTGATGCCCGGTGTCGCGGTGGCGCCGTTCCCCGACGCCTTCCGGCTCGGCCTGAGCCTCGGGCTGAGCGAGGCGCAGGCCGTGGAGCACGCCCTGCGCGGGCTCGACCAGGTGCTCGCGACCGTCAGCGCCCCCGCCGAGACCGCCGCCATGTTCGTCGAACCGGTCCTCGGCGAGGGCGGCTACGTGCCCGCGCCCGCCGGGTTCCTCGCCGGGCTGCGCGAGCGCGCGGACCGGCACGGCATCCTGCTGGTCGTCGACGAGATCCAGACCGGCTTCGGCCGCACCGGCCGGTTCTGGGCCCACCTGCACCACGACGGCGTGGTGCCCGACGTCCTGATCACCGCCAAGGGCCTGGCCAGCGGCTTCCCGCTGTCCGCGATCGCCGCGCCGACCGACCTGATGCGGCGGGCCTGGCCCGGCTCGCAGGGCGGCACCTACGGCGGCAACCCGGTCGCCTGCGCCGCCGCGCTGGCCACGCTGGACGTCATCCGGGACGAGCAACTGGTCGACAACGCCGCCGAGCAGGGGTCGCGGCTGCTGGACGGCCTGCGGGCGGTGGCCGCCGGAGCGCCGGGCGTCGCCGACGTCCGGGGCCTCGGGCTGATGATCGGCAACGAGTTCTGCCACCCGGACGGCTCCCCGGACCCGGACACCGCCAAGCGCGCCCAGCAGGCGGCGGCCGACCTCGGCCTGCTGCTGCTGATCTGCGGCGTCCACCTGAACGTGGTCAGGATGATCCCGGCGCTGACCGTCACGGCCGGGCAGGTCGACGAGGCGCTGGCGCTCTGGTCCAAGGCGGTGGCGGCGGCCGCCGCCCAGCGGTAGAGAGGAGTGGTTCCGCACATGTACGACGACACGGTGTCCGAGATCGGCTGGAGCAGCGAGGAGCTGGAGGCTCGGCGGGAGCAGTGGTCGCTCCCGCTCGACGAGGGGGAGCGACAACTGCTCTGGGCGGACGCGCGGGCCGAGCGGTGGGGTGCGGCCGAGCCGGTCCGGGCGAAGCTGCGCGCGCTCGTCCAGGGCGGCGCCCGCTCCGTCGGCGTCGCCCACGTCGTGGGGCTGATGGATCCGAGCGCCCCGGAGGAGGAGGTCGCGGCCGCCTTGTCCTTCCTGCTGCGGGACTTCGGCGAGATCGTCCCGCAGAACGGGCGCGGCGACCTCACCCAGGTGCTGCGCGACCAGGACGGCGACGGCAACACCGAACTCGGCTTCCACTGCGACACCTGCGACCTGCTCGTCCTGCTCTGCATCCAACCCGCCCACAACGGTGGGGGGTTGACCAAGCTGGCGAGCGCGCGGCACGTCTACGACCTGATCAAGCGGGAGCGGCCGGACGCCCTCGCCACCCTCACCGAGGAGTGGACCTTCGACCGGACCGGACGGGCCGGGCCCCAGGTCGTGGTCTCCCCGATCCTCTACACCCAGAAGGACGGGACCATCGCCTGCTACTACCAGACGCGCACCGTCCGCTCGTCCCCCGACCGCGGCGGCCCGCCGCTGACGGACCGCCAGTGGGACGCGCTCGGCGTGCTCGACGAGGTGCTCTACCGGCCCGAGATCGCCTTCGGCCTCCCGATGGCCGCCGGAGACCTGCTGATCATCCGCAACAGCCGGGTCCTGCACGGGCGTTCGGCCTACGTGGACGAGCCGGCGCCCAACTCCCGGCGGATGCTGCGGGTCTGGATGAACACGGAGGACATGTGACCGGGAGTACGCAGACACCGCACGGGCGGACCGCCGTCGTCACCGGCGGCGGCAGCGGGCTCGGCCGGGCCGTGTCCCTGGCGCTGCTGGGCGCCGGCTGGTCCGTCGCACTGGCCGGGCGGCGCAAGGACGCCCTCCAGGAGACCATCGCCCTCGCGGACGTCGACCCCGCCCGGGTGCTGGCCGTCCCGACCGACATCCGCCAACCGGAGGAGGTCGCGGCCCTGTTCGACGCCGTCCGCGACCGCTTCGGCCGGGTCGACCTGCTGTTCAACAACGCCGGCGCCGCCGCCCCGCGCCGACCCATCACCGAGACCCCGTTCGAGGACTGGAACCGCGTCCTGGACACCATCGTCACCGGCGGCTTCCTCTGCGCCCGCGAGGCCTTCCGGGTGATGAGCGCCCAGTCCCCGCAGGGCGGGCGCATCATCAACAACGGCGCGCCGTCCGCCCACGTCCCGCGGCCCAACTCCATCGCCTACACGGCCGCCAAGCACGCCGTCCTCGGCCTCACCAAGGTGCTCTCCCTGGACGGCCGCGCGCACGGCATCGCGGTCGGCCAGATCGACGTCGGCAACGTCACCCCGGTCGACGGCGGCCCGCAGCCCGCCGCCATGCAGGCGGACGGCACGATGGCGGTCGAGGCGACCATCCCGGTGGAACGCTTCACCGAGGCCGTCCTGCTGATGGCCTCGATGCCGCCGGACACCAACGTCCAGTCCCTGACCGTCCTGCCCACCACCATGCCGTACATCGGGAGGGGCTGAACCGTGCTGGTCAGCGCACGTTCCTTCGACGAGTACCGCGCGATGTTCGCGCTCACCGACCTCGACCTCGCCCCCGGCCGGCGCATCCTGGACTGCCCGGGCGGCGCGGCCGCCTTCACGGCCGAGGCCGGCCGGCGCGGCATCGACGCGGTGGCCGTCGACCGCGAGTACGCCCACCACCGGGAGGACCTCGGCGTCCTCGTCGAACGGGAGACCCGGCACAAGCGCGACCAACTGGTCAGGGAGGCATCGGACTTCGTCTGGACGTGGTACGGCGACCCCGATCGCCTCACCCGGCAGTGGATCGCCAATGCCCGTGACTTCCAGGCCGACATCGCCGCCCGCCCGGACCGCTACGTCGCCGGCTCGCTGCCCGAACTCCCGTTCGCCGACGACTCCTTCGACCTGGTCCTCAGCTCGCACCTGCTCTTCTCCTACGGCAACCGGCTGGACGGGGACTTCCACCTGGCGGCCCTCCTGGAACTCGCCCGGATCGCCCGCCGCGAAGTCCGGCTCTTCCCGGTCATGGTGTACGACACCGGCGTCCGCTACGGGGAGCTGGACGGGCTGCGCCACCACCTGGACGCCCTCGGGATCCCGAGCCACGTGGAGCGGGTGGACTACGAATTCCAGCCCGGGGACAACGAGTTGCTCGTGCTGTCGTGCGCCGACTACCGGCCGCTGGCGCGGGCCGGGGCGCCAGGAGCCGATGCGTTGGTGCCGGGCGCCGCCGACCCGGTGCGGTGGCGGCACCGGGAGAACCCCTGACCTCAGGCCCGAGTCTCAGCCCTGGGCCTGACCGACGCCGAGTCTGCGTCGGCCAGGTCCAGGGCCAGGCCCCGGGCCAGGCCCCGGGTCACCCGCCGACGGGGGCGGATCCGGCGGCGTCGCCTTCGAGGTGGGCGGCAATCCTCCGCGCGCACTCCAGCGACTCGGTGCGCGAGGTGTCCACCTCCAGGTCGTAGCGCACGCCCTGGTGGACCAATTCCGCCTGCGAAGCGGCCATCCCCAGGATCCGGTTCCCCCGGGCGAGCTCCCGGCCGGTGGCCACCGCCGCCTCGCAGCGGACCCCGACCCACAGCACGTCCAGTCCCACGAGAGCCTTCTCCCACCGGAGTTGGGACTCCGCCCGGCCGAGGAAGACCTCGTCGACGATCACCCGCGCGCCCGCCCCCGCCATGGTCGCGACCCCCGCGATCCACGCCGCCTGCAAGGCCTGGAACTTCGACCCGACGCTCACCCCGCCGTCGGCCGCGAAACCGATGCCCCCGTCCGTATCGTGCAGGGACGCGGGCATCGCCTCGATCAGGGTGTCGACCCCGACCGTCAGCCAGGGCTCCGGCAGCACCGCCTGAAGACACCGGGCAATCCCGGACTTGCCCGAGCTGGAACCACCGTTCAGCACAATCACCTGAGTCGCCATCCCGCCACCGTAGCGATCCCGGTGCCATGTCCCAACCGGATATCGGACGCCCGGCGAGAGCCTGGCCGCGGCCGGGTGGGGCGTGCCGGGAGGGGCCGGGCGGCACGCGGGGAACGGTCACGGTCCGTGTCGACGTGGTGACGGCGCGATCACTCGTGCGGGGGAAAAGCGATGGTTGCGCTTTGAACAGTCGCGGTGGCTGGCCAGACTGGTCCTTCTCCGACCGGCCGGTCGGAGGTGGTGAGCGAGGGGGAGCACGGGCATGGGCGTTTCGTCGTACCGCGGCATGTGTGGCCTCGCCGCCGAGCACCCCGGAGGCCCGGACCTCCTCGCGGGAGTCGCCAGACCGGCGCCGCACGGCGAGGCCGGCGCCCTCCGCCGCGACGTCGGGGCGTGGCTGGTGGCGAGCGGGGTGCTCGGCGGTGACGTCCAAGGGTTCCTGGCACAGGGCCACCTGGACCTGGTGGCGGAGGCGTGGGGCGACGTCCCCCGGGGGCCGCGGCTGGTCGCGGCGGCGAAATGGCTGGTGCTCACCTGGATCCTCGACGACCGCTTCGACGACCAGTGGATCGGCCGGCCCGTCACGGCGGCCCGGCGGACCGTCCGGGCGCTCACGGACGTCCTGGACGGCGGTTCGGGCGTCGACTCGGACAGCGTTCCGGGCGGCGGCTCGGACGGCGTTCCGGACGGCGTTCCGGGCGGTGGCCTGGATGGTGCCTCGGACGGCGGCTGGGATGGCATCGAGCCGCCCGGCGACGCACTCGTCGAGGCGTTCGCGGTGCTGTGGCGGGAGACGGTCGAGCTGACGCCGCCGCAGTGGCGGGCGCGCTACGCGGCGTACTTCCGCGCGTACCTGGACACCTCGCTCGGCTACCTCGACGAGGCCTCGCTCCGCGACACCGCCTTCCGCGACACCGCCTTCCGCGACACCGCCTTCCGCGACGCGCCCTTCCGCGACACCCCCTTCCACGACCTCGGGGCCGGCGCCGTGCAGACCGTCCCCGAGTACCTGCGCCGACGGGACCAGGACGGCGCCGTGTCGTGCGCGGCGGGTTGGATCGAACTCGCCCACGGCCTGGACCTCGCCGACGAGGTGTTCCGGCACCCGAGGGTGGCGGACCTGCTGATGCGCTTCAACCACGTCGTCTGCTGGGTCAACGACCTCTACTCCGCCGAGGGGGAGTCCGCGGCCGGGAACGGCAAGAACCTGCTGCGCTCGTTCACCGTCCACGAGGGCCTGGCCCCCCAAGAGGCGTCGGACCGGCTCGGGGCGCTGTGCGAGGCCGAGTCGACGACGCTGGAGTTCCTGGCGGACGGCATCGCCCGCGACCCGTCGTCGCCCGGCGAGGTCCGGGCCTTCGCCCTCGGGCTGGTCCGCTTCACCCGCGCGCTCATCCACTGGACGGCGACGGCCGCCCGCTACCGTACGGAGTCACCGCGATGATCCCCCGTCCGCCCGGCGGTCTGCCGCTGCTCGGGCACCTGGTGCCGTTCCTGCGCGACCCGCTGGCGTTCCTGCGTTCCCTGCCCCGGTACGGCGGCCTCGTCCAGATCAGACTGGGGCCGGTCTCGGCGGTGGTGGTCTGCGACCTGGAGCTGACCCGGCACGTCCTGCGCGAGGACCGGGTCTTCGACAAGGGCGGGTTCCTGTTCGAACGGGTCCGCGACTTCGCCGGCAACGGCCTGGTGACCTGCCCCCACGCCGACCACCGCCGCCAGCGCCGCTACGTCCAGCCCGCCTTCCGCGCCGACCGGATCGCGCGGTACACGGAGGTGATGGCCCGGGAGGCCCGACGGCTGGCCGGGTCCTGGAGCGACGGGCAGGAGGTCGACATCACCGCCGAGTTGAGTCTGGCCGCCGGGCGCAGCCTGGTCTCGACCCTGTTCACCCGGCTGCCGTTCACCGGCCTCCAGGAGACCGTCGACGACTTCGTCCTGCTCATCGGCGGCTCCTACCGGCGCATGCTGCTGCCCCACCGGCTCAACCGGATCCCGCTGCCGGCCAACCGCCGCTACGACGCCGCCCGCACCCGGCTGGTGCGCCTGGTCGACGAGGTCGTCACCGCCTACCGCGCGGATCCGGAGGACCGGGGCGACCTGGTGTCGACGCTGGTGGCCGCCGACGCGGGCGGGCAGGCGCTCTCCAACGCGGAGGTCACCGACCAGGTGATGACGATCTTCGCCGCCGGCTTCGACACCATCGCCAACTCCACCGTGTGGGCCCTGCACCTGCTCGCCCAGCACCCGGACATCGCCGACCGGGTCCGGGCCGAGGTGGACGCGGCCCGCGTGGACGCGACCGGGGTGAACGTAGCCGAGGCGGACGTGGCCGAGGCCGACGCCACCACGGCGGCCGGCGCGTCAGCGAGCGTGGACGGCACGTCGGCGAGCGTGGACGGGCTGGAGCTCACCACCCGGGTCGTCCGCGAGGCCGTCCGGCTGTACTCCCCGGGCTGGCTGCTCACCCGCGTCACCACCACCGACACCGAACTCGGCGCGCACCGCCTGCCCGAGGGCACCTCGGTCATCTACAGCCCCTACCTGCTCCACCGCCAGCCCGCCCTGTTCCCCGAGCCCGACCGCTTCGACCCCGAGCGGTGGGTGGGCGTCCACCCGCAGCGCGGCCCGTTCATCGGCTTCGGCGCGGGACCGCGCCGCTGCGTCGGCGAGCAGTTCGGCATGACCGAGTCCGTCCTGCTGCTCGCCACGATCATGCAGGCCTGGCACCTGGAGCACGTCCCAGGCCGGACCGTCCGCGAACTGCCGCTCGCCACGCTGCGCCCCGGCCCGGTGTGGATGCGCGCGACCCGCCGTGACGGCCTCGTCCGCACCGGGGCCGCCGGGTGAGCACGGCCCTCGTCCTCGGCGGCGGCCTGGCCGGCACGCTGGCCGCCGCCGCCCTGGCGCCGCACGCCCGGAGCGTCACCGTTCTCGAACAGGACGTCCTGCCCGTCCTGCCCGGCCCGCGCCGGGGCCTGCCGCAGGGCGAGTTCAGCCACATCCTGCTCGGCGGCGGCGCGGACGCCGTCGAGGAGGTCCTGCCCGGAACGCTCGACGCCCTGCTCGCCGCCGGCGCCCACTACCGCTCGATCCCCGCCGGCCTGCTGATGCGCCTCGGGCCGGGCTGGCTCCAGGGCTTCGACTCGCCGGCCTACCTGATCGCGTGCAGCCGGCACCTGCTCGACCACGTCGTCCGGCGGCGGCTGCGCGAGCAGGCGAACGTGACGGTCCGCGAACGCACCTCCGTCCTCGGTCTGGTGGGCGGCCCGGGCCGGATCGTCGGGGTCCACATCGAGAACCCGGACGGCTCGCGGGAGACCCTGCGGGCCGACCTGGTCGTCGACGCGACCGGCCGCCGTTCCCGCGCCCCGGAGTGGCTGCGCGCCCTGGGGGTCGAGGGACTGTGCGAGGAGACGGTGGACGCCGGACTCGCCTACGCCGCCCGGGTGTTCGAGACGCCGGGCGGAAACGAGGGCTTCCCGGTGGTGAGCATCGTGCCCGTCCCGGGGCGCGGCCGGCCCGGTCGGGGCGCCACCATCATCCCGATCGAGGACGGGCGCTGGATCGTCACGCTCTCCGGCACCCGTGGCGGCGAACCCGCGCGGGGCGAGCGGGAGTTCCACGACTTCCTGAAGGCGCTGGACCACCCGGTCGTCCACGACCTCGCCCGCGCCGCCCGCCCGCTCGGCCCGATCCGCACCTGCCACGGGACGCTGAACCGCCGGCGCCGCTACGAGTGCTACGAGGGCGGCCAGCTGGCCGGGTTCGCCGCCACCGGCGACGCGGTGGCGGCGCTGAACCCGGTGTACGGGCACGGCATGACAGTCGCCGCCCAGTGTGCCGCCGCCATCCGCGCCGCCGTCGACAGCGAAGGCCTGCACCCGGGGGTGAGCGCACTGATCCAGCGGCGGATCGCCAGGGTCGTCGACACGCCCTGGGACATGGCCAAGGACCAGGACGAGGGCTTCCCGGACGCGCTTTCGAGCCACCCCGCCACCGCTGCCGGGCCCGCCGCCGTGTTCACCCGCTGGTACACCCGCCGGGTGCTGGGCGCAGCCCTCACCGACCCCGCCGTCTCGGCCGCCTACTTCGAGGTGTTCTCCCTCGCCGCCAGACCCGCCCGGCTGGCCAGACCCGCGGTGGCCCTCGGCGCACTGCGACCCCGGCGCGCCCACCCGCCGACCGCCGGCCAGGCGATCGCCCGCTTCCCGGGGGTGGCCGCACTGGCCGGGCCCTACTGACCGGCCCGGACGGCCGGAACCGCCCAACCTCCCGTTCCCGCAATCCTGTTCACGCCGTTGCCGTCGAAGCCGCCCTCGAACGCCCAGGTCCTGTCCCACCAAGATCGGTCGGACAGGCCTGAGGTCCGTCCTCAGGTGGACCCCAGGGCGACCTGACGGCTTCGGTCACCGAGCCGCCGCGGCCATGGCCTCGCGAACGGTGATCAGGCATGGATCGCAGTAACGGTCCGGGCCCGCCGACTCCTCGACGCCCGCAGCCGGCGCGACGCGCTGGGCGGGTTCGAGGAAGCGTCCGCACAGGGACGTCGACGAGTCGTTCTTCGTCACCACGTGCCACACCACGGCCGGCGGTGACACCGCCGGGTCGTGCTCGGCCCACATCTCGTACACGGTAGCCTCCCGAATCGCTGGGGCCCGGTCACCCCATGCAACCCCCCTCCCCGGCGGTCGGCCACCGGACGGGGCCCGGTGGGATGGCGTGCGGACGGTCGGGGCGTGCGGGTGGCGGCTGTTCCCTTGTGGTGGTGGCCGGTTGCCCCTGGCGTTTCGGTGTCGCGCCAGTAACATGAGTTCCCCTCACGTTCACGTCAGGAGGCAGTCATGCCGGACCGCTACGACCTGCCGACGGGGTTCCGCTGGGGCGCCGCCACCGCCGCCTACCAGATCGAGGGGGCGGTGACGGAGGACGGCCGCGGGCCCTCCGTCTGGGACGTCTTCGCCGCCCGCCCCGGCGCCGTCCGCGACGGCCACACGGGTGCGGTGGCCTGCGACCACTACCACCGGTACCCCGAGGACATCGCGCTGATGAAGGACCTCGGGCTGGACGGCTACCGCTTCTCCATCTCCTGGCCCCGCGTGCTCCCCACCGGCGCGAGCACCGTCAACCCCGCCGGACTCGCCTTCTACGACCGCCTGGTGGACGCGTTGTTGGAGTCGGGCATCACCCCGCTCCCCACCCTCTTCCACTGGGACCTCCCGCAGGCCCTGGAAGACAACGGCGGCTGGCTGAACCGCGACACCGCCTACCGCTTCGCCGAGTACGCCACCGTCGTGGCCGACCGCCTCGGCGACCGCGTCCCCGCCTGGATCACCCTCAACGAGCCCTTCGTCCACACCGTCTTCGGCTACGCCCTCGGCACCCACGCCCCCGGCCGCACCCTGATGCTGGAGGCCCTCCCGGCCGCCCACCACCAACTCCTCGCCCACGGCCTGGCCGCGTCCCTGCTCCACGACCGCGGCCTGGAGGTGATGCTCTCCAACAACCTCACCCCGGTCCAGCCGGCCACCTCCTCCGACGCCGACCTCGCCGCCGCCGAGGCCTACGACGCCCTGCACAACCGCCTGTTCACCGACCCCGTCCTCCTCGGCCGCTACCCCGACCTCTCCGCCCTCGGCGTCCCCGACGACCTCTACGGCGCCCTCCACCCCGGCGACACCGACCTCATCCACACCCCCGGCCTCGACGGCCTCGGCCTCAACTTCTACAACCCCACCCGCATCGCCGCCCCCACCGAACCGGGCCTCCCCTTCACCCTCGTCGACATCCCCGACGTCCCCCACACCGCCTTCGGCTGGCCCGTCGTCCCCTCCGCGCTCACCCAACTCCTCGTCCACCTACGGGACTCGTACGGCAAAGCCCTCCCACCCATCACCATCACCGAGAACGGCTGCTCCGTCACCGAGTCCACCACCCCCGACCAACCCCGCATCGACTTCATGTCCGCCCACCTCGACGCCCTCGCCGCCGCCACCGCCGAAGGCCTCGACATCCGCGGCTACTACACCTGGTCCCTCCTCGACAACTACGAGTGGGCCGAGGGCTACCACCAGCGCTTCGGCCTCGTCCACGTCGACTTCGAGACCCAGCAACGCACCCCGAAGGCCTCCTACACCTGGTACCGCGACCTGATCGCCAGTCATCATGCGAAATTTGGACGTTAGTTGCGAGCTGCGCGAGGGGTGCGAGTCAGGATCGCGACTGGGAAGGAAGCGACTGGCGAAATGCGAACCCGTAGCCGAGTACCCCGCGCTCGGCGGTGATGACAGGGTGTCCGATAGGTCGGACGGTCTTCGCCAGCGGTTCGGCCGGGGGCCGCGGCGGCCCCCGGCCCGTCGATCGCGCCCGTCCCGGCTCCGAGTATCGTCTGATCCTTGACGGCAATGGGAACTCCGCCCGCCTCCGCGCGCCGTCACTTGTCCTCACCACCCGTGCCATCGGGTGACTACGAACGGTGAGGATGCCGGTCGACCGACACACCAGGGAGGGCCCGGATGGCGGACAGCGAGCACGAGGACGGCGATGCGAACCCCTCGGAACTGCCGGCGCTGCGACTGAAGCTCTACGTCGAGTCGCTCCAGGTCCTGATGCCCGAGCGGCAGTTCAAGCTTCTGATGGACGTCCTGCGCGGCTATGCCGAGCTCGGCGGTGGGCGGATCGCGGTGAAGCTGGACGACGAGGAGCGGGAGCTGTTCACACCTGCGGTGCAGCGCGAACTGCTCGTTCTCCTCGGCCTGATCGGCGCCCTGACACCCGGACACGAGGACCGCGCCGACCGTGTGGTGGCCGACCTCGGCGACGGGGAGTGGGCCAAGGAGGTCATGTCGCTCGTACCGCTGGAGGTCGCCTCCGACCCGGCCCGACTGCGGGAAATGCGCGACCGGCTTGACGCCGCTGAGGGCCGGCGGGCGAGCGACCGCGCGACGGTCGAGGGAATCGCAGAGGCGAGCGGGATGGCGGGGACAGAAGAGACCGGGCCCTCCTGACTCTCGACGTCAGCGCGGTCGGCCGCATGATCCGTCCGCGTGTACCGCGGCCCGAACACCTACTCAGAACGAGCCAGTAGTGAGAGCGATACCCCAGGAATCCGAAGCAATCGCGAGCACGGGGGTTCGTGGCCCCGCGACCTACGACCTCGTGATCAGTCGCTGAATGGCGGGCTCGTCGTCGACCGCGCCGGTCTCACGCTGAAGTCTTGACCTCGGCCACGCTGAACCACCCTGGCCGCACCTCGACCAGCGGTGGTTTCAGCGACTCCACTGCGGACCGCAGGTCCTGCTCCGTGGGGTGGTGAGGCGCGGGCAAACTCCGGCCATAGCGGCGCAGCCGCCAGAGATCGAAGATCTCCCTGCCGTCGGCTGCGAAGTCCACGTCGATCTCGGTGCCGTTGTCGCTGATGAAGAGGCAGCCTGCTCCGTGGACCTGGTAGGAGTAGGTGCCGATTTCGCCGCGCGCGGCGATGCGCTACCGGGCGCCGTCGGCGGGTGTCTGTTGCCTGGCCCGGTAGGCGCGTTTTTTGACGAGGGCGCCGCAGGTCTTCATCGAGCACCAGCGGCGGGCGCCCGCGCGGGAGGTGTCGACGAAGGGGGCGCCGCAGTCGGGGTTCCCGCAGATGCGGACGCGGGTGCGGTGCTCCGATGCGCAGAGGGCGATCAGATCCCGGGCGACCATCGAGAGCACTGCCGCGAGTGCGTCGCCGTGCCAGCGCACGGTGGTCGCGTCGGGGGCGAGTTCGGGTGTCGAGGGGGGCTCGGCGGCGGCGCGGTTGACGAGCGCGATGTCCTCGGGCGAGGGCGGCGTGGCGTCCGCCAGGGCGCGGCCGGTCCGCTGGATCGCCTCACGCAGCTGCCTGGCGCGGCCGAGGTCGGCCTCGGTGCAGGGCGGCGGCGCTGTCGTGCAGTCGCTTTCGACGGCCCAGCGGCTCAAGTCCTCGGGCCGGGCGAGCCGTTCGAAGGGCGTGTCCGCGCCGCGGTCGGCCAGGGTGCCGGCGAAGGCGAAGCACAGCCGCGCGTCGTCGAAGCGGAAGTCGGCCTTGGCGCGCTGGCGCCCCTCGCGGCTGTCGTCCATGTCCACCACTTTATGCGGTTGACATGGTTCCGGGCAAGCGGCTAGCTTCAAAGTCCACCACTTGAACCGGTGGACTTCAGGCGGTTGCTCCCCGCTCCCGTCGACTCCAAGCACGAGGAGGCCGCGCCATGCGCGCCGCAGTCATCGAGGAACTCCACAAGCCGCTCGTCATCCGCGACGTGCCCGATCCCTCCTGCCCGCCGGACGGCGCGATCGTGCGCGTCGGGGCGAACGGGATCTGCCGGACCGACTGGGCCCTGTGGGCCGGGGAGTTCTGGACGGGCGGGCCGCGTGTCGAGGCCCCGTTCGTCCTCGGCCACGAGTTCGCCGGCACCGTCGTGGAGGTCGGCCGCGAGGTGCGGGGGTGGAAGGAGGGTGACCGCGTCATCTTCCCGATGAACCCCGGCGAGGGCGCGTGCGAGATGTGCCGCAGCGGCAATCAGCACGTCTGCGAGCACGTGGACTCGCTCGTACCCGGGGTGTCCTACTGGGGCGCCTTCGCCGAGTACGTCATGGTCCGCTTCGCCGACGTCAACCTGGTCGAAGTGCCGGAGGGCGTCGGCTTCGTGGACGTCGCCGCGCTGGCCTGCCGCTACATGACCGCCTTCCACGGCGTCGTCGACCAGGCGAAGGTCCGCGGCGGCGAATGGGTCGCGGTGTACGGCGCCGGGGGCGGCATGGGACTGTCGACGGTCGAGATCGCCGCGGCGACGGGCGCCAACGTCATCGCGATCGACATCACGGACGACAAGCTGGACGCCGCCCGCGCGCTCGGCGCCGTCCACACCGTCAACGCGGCGACCGATGACCCCGCCGAAGCGGTGAAGGCCCTCACCGGCGGCGGTGCGCACGTGTCGGTCGACGCCGTGGGCATCGCCGCCGCCTGCCGCAACTCCGTCCTCTCCCTGCGCACCCGCGGCCGCCACCTCCAGCTCGGACACACCACCGCCGCGGAACGGGGGGACGTCGCGCTGCCGGTCGACGTCATGATGGTCAAGGAGCTGGAGTTCCTGAGCGCCTTCGGCATGCAGGGCCAGCGCTTCGGCACGATGCTGAACATGATCGCCGCCGGCCGCCTCGACCCCGGCCGCATCGTCTCGCGCACCGTCGGCCTCCACGAGGCGAGCGAGGTCCTGGAGTCCCTGGAGACGTACGGACCCACCGGCGTGGTCGTCATCGACTCGTTCCGCCCCTGAAGCGTCTCCCCCAGACCCCCTCGAAACACCTCCCCCCGAAAGCAGGAACGGCCATGCCCGCATCCCGTCAACTGATGGACCAGGAACTGAGCCTGGCCCTCGACGCGGTCCCCATGACCCCCAACGGCGCGTTCGACCTGACGGACCTCGCCGCAACGCGCGCGGCGTTCCGCGCCCAGGCCGAGGCCGCCGCCGACGCCCAGCCAGGCGACCCGTCGGTCACCATCGAGACGCACCTCGCGCGCCGAACGGACGGCCCCGACGTACCGATCCGCCTTCTGCGCCCCACCGGAGCGCCCGGACCTCTGCCGGTCCTGCTCTGGTTCCACGGTGGCGGACAGGTCCTCGGCTTCGCCGCCCAGGACGACCCGTGGCTCACCCGGCTGGGCGCGAGCCTCGGCTGCGCCGTCGCCGTGGTCGACTACCGGCTCGCCCCCGAGACACCCGCTCCCGGCGCCGCCGAGGACGGCTTCACCGCCTACCAGTGGCTCGGCCGCGAGGCGGACGCCCTGGGCCTGGACGGCACCCGCATCGGCATCGCGGGCCAGAGCGGCGGCGGAGGCGTCGCGGCGGCCACGACCCTCCTGATCCGCGACCGCGGCGGCGTGACACCCCTGTTCCAATCACTCACGTATCCGATGCTCGACGACCGCAACCGCACCGCATCGAGCCACGAGATCACCGACATCGGCATCTGGGACCGCTCGACCAACCTCCTCGCCTGGCAGGCGATCCTGGGCGACCGCGCCGGCACCGACGACGTCTGCCCCTACTCCGCCCCCTCCCGCACCACCGACCTCAGCGCCCTGCCACCCACCTTCATCACCGTCGGCGACCTCGACTGCTTCCGCGACGAGAACCTCGACTACGCCACCCGCCTGCGGGCCCACGGCGTCCCGGTCGAATTCCACCTCTACCCCGGCGCCTACCACGCCTTCGACCTCATCGCCCCCCACTCCCGACTCGCCACCACCTTCCACCAGACCTGGTCCAACTACCTCACCCGCCAGTTCCACACCTCCCCGTCCCCCGCCTGACATCCGCGCCGAGGACTGTTCGGTCGTGGAGGAGACGAGAGGAGACGAGAGGAGAGGAGACGAGAGGGAGGAGAGGAACGGTGAGGGGCGGCCGGCCGGCCGCGGGGCGGGTGAGCCGTTCGGTGCTGCGGCGGGACACGCTGCCACCTGCGCTTCGCCCCCATCAGCGTAGTGTGGCCCGCTCGTGACCGGGGTGCGGTGGATCATGGGTGTATGGCCAGAGACACGGGCCGCTCCTCCTGGCTGCCCCTGCGTCGATCGGGTAGCCGTCGTGAGCGGCGACACCCACGCTCAGCCCCGCGGGAGCAGTCGGCGCATCGCCTGTGGTCGGTGATGAGCATCCGGAGTGTCGCCGGTCAGATGTTCGTCCTGCAGGTGCTGATCGTGCTGTTGCTCGTGGTGACGGCCGTCGTCGTGCTGCTGGTCCAGTCCCGCAGCGACCGGTTCGAAGCGGCGCGCGGCCGCACGCTCGCCGCGGCCCAGGCGTTCGCCCACGGTCCCGGTTTGGTGGCGACGATGCAGGGCCCCGACCCCAGCGCGGTGCTCCAGCCGCTGACCGAAGCGGCCCGCACGGCTGCCGGGGTCGACTTCATCGTGGTGACCGACCGCAACGGCATCCGCTACACCCACCCCGATCCGGAGCTGATCGGCAAGATGTTCATCGGCACCATCGGGCCGTCGCTGCACGGCCAGGTCACCATCGAGGACGTGAACGGCCCACTCGGCTCCGAGTACCAGGTGGTCGTCCCGGTGGAGGACTCCCACGGGGCGGTCGTGGGCATCGTCTCGTCCGGGATGAAGGTCTCCAACGTGAGCAGCGCGTTCAACCGCCAGCTGCCGGTCGTCCTGGGCGTCGGCGCCTTGGCGCTGGGCCTGGCCACGGCCGGTACGGCGCTGGTGGGCAGGCGTCTGCTGCGGCAGACGCGCGGCCTGGGGCCGGAAGAGATGACCCGGATGTACGAGCACCACGACGCGGTGCTGCACGCGGTGCGCGAGGGCGTGGCCATCGTCAGCGGCGACGGCCGGGTCCTGCTCGCCAACGACGAGGCGCGCCGCCTGCTCGACCTGCCGCCCGATGTGGAGGGGCGTACCGTCGCCGACCTCGGCCTCGCCCCCCGCACGGCCGAACTGCTGCTCTCCGACCGTGCGGTCACCGACGAGGTGCTCCCCGTCGGAGACCGCCTGCTGGCCGTCAACAGCCGCCCCACCGACAGCGGGGGAGGACCGTCGGGCAGCGTCACCACCCTGCGCGACTCCACCGAACTGCGCGCCCTCGCGGGGAGGGCGGAGGTCGCCCGCAGCCGGCTCAGGCTGCTGTACGAAGCGAGCCTGGCCATCGGCACGACCCTGGACGTCCGGCGCACCGCGGAGGAGCTCGTCCGGACGGCCGCCCACGAATTCTGCGACTACGCCACTGTCGACCTCGCCGAAGCGGTCCTGGACGGCGAGGAACCACGGGTGCTGGTGGTCGATGCCCCGGTGGAGCTGCAGCGGGTGGCGCTCGCGGGCGCCCGGGACGATTCGCCGCTGTACCCCCGAGGGGAGCTGGTCAGGTGGGACCGGGGCACCCCGCAGGCGGCGGGTTTCGTCGGGGGGCGTCCCACGCTGGTCACCGAGCTGGCGACCGACGCCGGCTGGCGCATGCAGGACACCGAGCGTACGCAGGCGGTGCTGGAGTTCGGCCTGGCATCGCTGATCGCCGTTCCGCTGTCGGCACGGGGTGTGCTGATGGGCATCGCCTGCTTCTGGCGCAGCCGTGACAGAGGTCCCTTCGAGGAGGAGGACCTGTCCCTGGCCGAGGAGCTGGCCGCCCGGGCCGCCGTGTCCATCGACAACGCCCGCCGCTACACGCGCGAGCACATGATGGCCGTCACCCTTCAGCACAGCCTGTTGCCGCGCGCGCTGCCCGAGCAGAGCGCCCTCGACATCGCCTACCGCTACCTCCCCGCCCAGGCGGGGGTCGGCGGCGACTGGTTCGACGTCATCCCGTTGTCGGGCACCCGGGTCGCGCTCGTCGTCGGGGACGTGGTCGGCCACGGCCTGCACGCGGCCGCGACCATGGGCCGCCTGCGCACCGCGGTCCAGAACTTCTCCACCCTCGACCTGCCGCCGGACGAGCTCCTCGGGCACCTGGACGAACTGGTCGCCCACATCGACCAGGAGACGGCGGCAGCCGAGGGCGAGCTCGCGATCACCGGCGCCACCTGCCTCTACGCCATCTACGACCCCACCACCGCCACCTGCGCCCTGGCCCGGGCGGGCCACCCGCCGCCCGCCCTCGTCCACCCGGACGGCACGGTGGAGGTCCTCAGCCTTCCCGCCGGTCCGCCGCTCGGCCTGGGCGGGATGCCCTTCGAGGCCACGGAGGTACGGGTGCCCCAGGGCAGCAACCTGGTCCTCTACACCGACGGCCTCATCGAGGACCGCACCCGCGACATCGGTGTCGGCCTGGACGTCCTCACCGCCACCCTGGGCCGCGCCGACCGGTCGCCCCAGGAGGTCTGCGATGCCGTGCTCGACGCCCTGCTGCCCGTCCGCCAGACCGACGACATCGCCCTGCTCGTCGCCCGCACCCAGGTGCTGGCACCCGATCGGACCAGCGAGTGGGAAGTGGCCGCGACCCCCGAGGCCGTGGGCCGGGCGCGGGCCGAGGCGACCCGACAGCTCACCGAGTGGGGCCTTGAGGAGGCCGTGTTCGTCACCGAACTGGTGCTCAGCGAGCTGGTGACCAATGCCATTCGCCACGGGACCGAACCGATCAAGGTGCGGCTGCTGTACGACCGCACGCTGATCTGCGAGGTCGCCGACACCAGCAGCACCGCCCCGCACCTGCGCTACGCGGCCGCCGAGGACGAGGGTGGCCGCGGCCTGTTCCTCGTCGCCCGGCTCGCCGAGCGCTGGGGCGTGCGCTACACGCCCTGGGGAAAGATCATCTGGGCCGAGCAGTCGCTGCAGCCGAGTGCCTCGATGGCCTGGCCCATGCTCGAGTAGCCGGGGAAAGCCCATGCTCGGCAGGCCCGCAGCCGGGGCAGGCCCGTGGGGGTCGATCCGGGTCAGCCGGTGGTGAGCACCATCCGGAAGCGGGCCTTCCCGGCGAGCATCTTCTGGTACGCCTCCTCGGCGTGGTCCAGCGGCACGGTCTCGGTCATCGGGCGGATGCCGTGCAGGGCGCTGAACGCCATCGTGTCCTCCACGTCCTGCGCGGTGCCGGACGGATGGCCCCGGACGACGTTGGCACCCATGAGCAGTCCGGCCGGACTGATCGCCATCGGAGCTGCGTCCGCCCCGATCACCACCAGCTCCCCGCGCGGGGCCAGGCCGTCCAGCGTGGACGCGATGGCCTCGGAGTTCCCGGCAGTGGCCAGCACGGCCCTGGCGCCGCCGAAGGACTGCAGCGCCTCGGCGACCGGGGTGCCGGCGGTGCTGTCGACGTAGTGGTGGGCGCCCAGTTGCTCGGCGAAGCCGGCCTTCTCGGCTCCCCGGGCGATCGCCACCGTCTCGAAGCCCATCGCGACCGCGTACTGAACCCCGAGGTGCCCGAGCCCGCCGAGCCCGAGCACCGCGACCAGATCGCCGGGCCGGGCGGTGCTGCGCCGCAGCCCGTTGTACGTGGTCACGCCCGCGCAGGCCATCGGCCCGGCGTCGCCCGCCGCCAGTTCGTCGGGGATCCGGGCCAGTGCGTCGGCGGGCGCGATCACCTTCTCGGCGAAGCCCCCGTCATACGTCCATCCCGGGACCTTCAGGTTCCGGCACACGATGAAGTCGCCCTGGCGGCACGGCTTGCAGTGGCCGCAGCTGCCGCCGAACCAGCCGACCGCCACCCGGTCGCCGATCTGCCATCCACGGTCCCGAGTGTCTTCGCCGAACTCCTCGATGTGCCCGGCGATCTCGTGTCCGGGCACCACGGGGAACGACACACCCGGTAGCGCCGCGTTCACGAAGAGTGTGTCGGAGTGGCAGACGCCGCACGCCTCCACGGCGATCCTCACGTGGCCGGGTCCCGGCTGCGGCACCTCTCGCTCGGCCGGGTGGAGCGCACCGCCCGGGGCGGTCGCCTGTGCCACTCGATAGGTACTCATGATCAGCGCTCCTCCGGGAAGATGATCGGCGCTCCTCCGGGAAGTCGTCGCCGTACGTCGGCAGGCTGCTCAGGGGTCCATCCGGGGGGCCTTTCTTCACCATAAGGCCGTACGGGCCACTGCGCAGGGCAGTGGGAGCAGCAGGCCGAGGGCCACCAGCGGCCCCTCGGCCTCGTCCGTGTCGACTTCGTCCGAAATCACCGCTCACGCAAGTTTGTTGACACCTCGTTCTGCCGGAGCGGTCCTGCGGGAGCCCGAAGGGGCCCGGCCCCGCTGTGCTCGCCGCGCGGCCGGGTCCTCGGGGGGTGGTGGTCAGCTGAGGGTGCGGAGCGCGTCGGCGTCGTAGGGGCGCAGGTCGGCGTGGCGGCCGGAGAGGACCTTGGCGGCCCACTGCGGGTCCTGGAGGAGGGCGCGGCCGACGGCGACCAGGTCGAACTCGTCGCGCTCCAGCCGGTCGAGCAGGTTGTCGATGGCCTGGACCGGGGAGCCCTCGCCCCTGAAGGCTCCGACGAAGTCGCCGTCGAGGCCGACCGAGCCGACGGTGATGGCGGGCCGGCCGGTGAGCTTCTTGGTCCAGCCCGCCAGGTTGAGGTCCGAGCCGTCGAACTCGGGGACCCAGTAGCGGCGGGTCGAGGCGTGGAAGGCGTCGACGCCGGCCTCGGCGAGCGGGGTGAGGACCGCCTCCAGCTCCTGGGGGGTCTCGGCGAGACGGGCCTCGTAGTTCTCGGACTTCCACTGCGAGTAGCGGAAGATCACCGGGAATTCCGGGGAGACGGCCGCTCGCACCGCGGCGACGAGCTCGGCCGTGAACTTCGTCCGGGCCACCGGGTCGCCGCCGTAGGCGTCGGTGCGGCGGTTGGTGCCCGCCCACAGGAACTGGTCGAGCAGGTAGCCGTGGGCGCCGTGCAGCTCGACGCCGTCGAAGCCGATCCGCTCGGCGGCCGTGGCGGCCTCGGCGAACGCGCCGATGACGGCGTCCAGATCGGTCCGGGTCATCGCCCGGCCCGTTCCCTCGGTGCCGTCCAGCCGGATCCCGGACGGGCCGACGGCGGGCGCGTCGGCGAACGGCGGGTCGCCCTGCTGGCGCACCATGCCGATGTGCCAGAGCTGCGGCACGATGGTGCCGCCCGCCGCGTGGACGTCCTCGGCGACGCGGGCCCACCCGGCCAGCTGCTCCTCGCCGTGGAAGCGCGGGATGTCGTCACTCTGGCCGGCGGACTCGTGGCCGACGTACGTCCCCTCGGTGATGATCAGGCCGACGCCCGCGGCGGCCCGGCGGGCGTAGTACGAGCGCACGTCCTCGCCGGGCACGCCGCCCGGGGAGAACCTGCGCGTCATCGGCGCCATCGCGATGCGGTTGGGAACGGTCAGCCCGTTGAGCGTGACGGGCCGGGACAGGATTTCGGCCGCGCGGGAGGCTGCGGGCTCGGTGACGGTCATGGGATCCCTCGTGGGTACCGGTGGAGTGCGCCGGGGCGGAATTGGTTGCCTGTGCAAACAACCTGGGAGGCCCCCGCATTTCGCCGACTGCGCGAATCCTGCTGTGATCAGCGCCACTGTGCGCCGGCGGGGGCGGCCGTCCCGTCGCGCCCGGTTGTGGCCCAACCCGTCTGCTGCGGTGCGGACTTGGCGGCCGTCCGGGGCGGGAGGGCGGACCCTGGCTACAATCACGACGTGTTCGACGGCCTGAGGCCTTCCGCCGGCGCTCCGGACTCGTCCACGTCGACTTCGTGGCGCAGCGACTTCGCGGCGCGGTGACTTCGTGGCGCAGTGATTTCGCGGCGTAGCGACTTCGTGGCGCAGCGGCGCACCCCGAAGGCCTCCTACGCCTGGTACCGCGACCGATCGCCGACCGAAGGAGCTGACGATGACTCCACGACAGATCGCCGACGACTACGTGGCCCGGGTCGCCGCACACGATCCCGTCACCTCCACGTCCCTGGGCCTGGCTCCGGGCGACGACCGGATGCCCGACCTGTCGCCGGACGGCGTCGAGGAGACGGTCCGGCTCGCGCGGGAGGCGCTGGCGCGTCTGGACGCCGTCCCCGAGGCCGGGCCCGACGGGGATCCGGCGGAGCTCGTGTGCGCGCGGCTGCTGCGCGAGCGGCTCGACGCCGAGGTGCGGGTGCACGAGGCCGGCGAGAACTTCCGCGCCGTGCGGAACCTGCACACACCGGTGCACCAGCTCCGGGGCATCTTCACGATGATGCCCACCGCCACCGACGACGACTGGTCCCCGGTCCTGGGCCGACTGCGCAACCTGCCCGCCGCGCTGGACGGTTACCGTGCCACGCTGGCGGAGGGCGTCGCCCGCAAACTGCTCGCCGCGCCCCGCCAGGCCGACGTGCTGTGCGCGCAGCTCACCGCGTGGACCGGCGAGACGGCCGGGGGCCCCGGCTGGTTCGCCGAGTTCGTCGCCCCCGCGCCGCAGCGGCTCCGCCCCGAACTGGACACCGCCGCGAACGAGGCGACCGCCGCCGTGGCCGCGTTCCGGGACTGGCTCCGCGACAGCTACCGGTCCGCTGCGGAAGGCACGCCGGACGCCGTCGGCCGCGAGCGCTACCTGCTCGGGGCCCGCCGGTACACCGGCGCCGACCTGGACCTGGACGAGACCTACGACTGGGCCTGGGAGGAGTTCCACCGGGTCTGGGCCGAGCTGCGCACAGAGGCCGAACGGGTGCTGCCCGGCGCCACCGTCCAGGAAGCCCGGGCCCACCTGGACGAGCACGGACACACCGTGCACGGCGCCGAGCAGATGCGCGGCTGGCTGCAGCAGATCACGGACGACGCGATCGAGGCACTCGACGGGCGCCACTTCGACATCACCGGCCCGCTGCGCCGGGTCGAGACCAGGATCGCCCCGGCCGGCAGCGCCGCCGCGCCGTACTACAGCGGACCGAGCCTCGACTTCGCCCGCCCGGGCCGGACCTTCCTCCCGCCGGCCAACGGCGACGCGCAGGAGCGGTTCCGCACCTGGCGCCTGGTCAGCACCTGGTACCACGAGGGCGTCCCCGGGCACCATCTGCAGCTCGCCTCCTGGACCGCGGCGGCGGAGCAGCTGTCCCGCTACCAGGTCACCCTCGGCAAGATCAGCGCCAACGTGGAGGGCTGGGCCCTGTACGCGGAGCGGCTGATGGACGAGCTCGGCTTCCTCACCGATCCCGGACGCCGCCTCGGCTACCTCGGCAAGCAGATGATGCGCGTCGCCCGCGTCATCGTCGACCTCGGCATGCACCTGGAGAGCGTCATTCCGGCGGGCTCCCCGTTCCACCCGGGCGAGCGCTGGACCCCGGAGCTGGCCACCGCCTTCATGGCCGACTACGTCGGTCTGGCGCCCGCCCACCTGCACAGTGAGATCGTCCGCTACCTCGGCTGGCCCGGCCAGGCCATCGGCTACAAACTCGGCGAGCGCGCCTGGCTGGCCGGCCGCGAGGCGGCCCGCCGCCGGCTGGGCGCCGACTTCGACCTCAAGCACTGGCACATGAAGGCCCTGCGGCAGGGTTCCCTGGGCCTGGACGACCTGGAGGCAGCCCTGGCAGCGCTGTGACCGCCGGCTGACGGCCGGGTGACCGCCGTCGATCGAGACGGACGCCCGGGCGCCCCCGGCCCGGAGACTCCGCCGGGGCCGCGGGGCCGCTGGGCGGCCGGGGGTGTGGTCGGGAATCCGGGGCGGTCGGCGGTGCCTGGATGGAATCATGTGGACGCCCGGAGAGGGTGCCGCAGGGTCGAGTCGGGACAGGAGCCGTAGGTGGGAGAGAGGCAGCGCGCCGTCCGGAAGCCCAAGGTCGTGCTGGCGGACGGGGAGCGGCTCCATGCGGTCGCCCGCGCGGTCGTCGACGATCACCAGGGTGCTGTCGAGCACGTGCGCCAGGCCGCGGCCGGTCTGCGGGGCCAGCTGGTCCGCGACGAACTGGACGGCATTCCGGTGGCCCGGCTGAGGGATGTCACCGAGGGGCGTCTGCGCGTCGGCGCGTTGGAGGCCGCCGGGATCAGGACCGTGCGGCAGGTGGTGGACGCCACGCCCTACACGCTCCAACTGCTGCCCGGAATCGGAGCCCAGAGCGCTCTCCAGGCCATCGCCGCCGCCGGGCAGATCGCCCGGGCCGCCGAGCAGGCCGTGGCGATCCGGCTGGACGTCGACCACCAGGACGCGGCCGGCACCGCGCTGGTCGTCGCACTCCAACGGCTGGTCGCCGCCGGGCCCGATGCGAGACGGGCCAGGGAGCTGGCGGAGCGTGTCGCCGGCGAGGCCGCCGCCCTGATCGCCGCCGCCCAGCCGGCCCGGGGCGTTGTGAGAGGCCTGTTCGCCGGGCGGCAGCGCCGGCAGGAGGCGTTCGCCGCGGTCGACCGGTTGGACGCCCTGCTCGCGGAGGCGGAGGGCCGAGGAACGTCCATGCTCTTCGCCCAGGCCTCGGTGGACCTCCTCCGCCCACTGGCCACGGACATCGAGGCCTGGGCGGAGTTCGAAGTCCGCTCGGCCGAGTTCTACGGCGTCCTGGGCGAGTTCGCCGGATTCGGCTCCGACGGGCTCACCGCCTCCGAGGGCTTCCTCCCGGAGAGCCTGTCGGACCGGGTCCGGGCCGAGCCGCTGGACGACACCCGGTGCACGGTCCCGCTCCGTGGTTACCAGGCGTTCGGAGCCCGCTTCGCCCTCGCCCAGAAGCGGGTGATCATCGGCGATGAGATGGGCCTCGGGAAGACGATCCAGGCGATTGCCGCGCTCGCGCATCTGCGGGCGCACGGGAGCGCACACTTCCTCGTCGTCTGCCCGGCGAGCGTCCTCATCAACTGGATCAGGGAGATCGAGTCGCGCAGCACGTTGAGGGCGTTCCGATTCCACGGCCAGGAGCGGGAAGCGGCGCGCACCGAATGGCTCCGCAGCGGAGGTGTCGCCGTCGTGACCTTCGACGGACTGCGTCGCCTGGAGGTCCCGGAGGACGTCACGGTCGGCATGGTCGTGGTGGACGAGGCCCACTACGTCAAGAACCACAGCACGAAGCGCTCGCAGGCGGTGGCCGAGTGGACCGACCGCGTCGACCGCGTCCTGTTCCTCACCGGCACCCCGATGGAGAACCGGGTGGAGGAGTTCCGGAACCTGGTCCGCTATCTGCAGCCTGATCTTCTGCCCGGAATCCACAGCAGTTCGGCCGCCGCAGGGCCGACGTCGTTTCGCAAGGCAGTGGCACCGGCCTACCTGCGCCGCAACCAGCGGGACGTCCTGACGGAGCTCCCCGACGTCGTTCATGTCGACGAATGGGAGGAACTGTCGGCGTCCGATCTCGTCGCCTACCGTTCGGCGGTCGCCGAGGGGAACTTCATGGCCATGCGCCGTGCCGCGTACGCGGACCCGGAAGGGTCGGCGAAGCTGCTGCGGCTGATGGAGGTCGTCGACGAGGCTGCGGAGAACGGGTTGAAGGTCGTTGTCTTCTCGTTCTTCCGCGATGTCCTGCGGGTCGTCCAGGACGCTCTGGGGCAGCGTGCTTTCGGCCCGATCGACGGAGGCCTGGACGCTGTCCGACGGCAGGACGTCGTGGACGAGTTCGCCGCCGTGCAGGGCCATGCGGTGCTGCTGAGCCAGATCCAGGCCGGCGGTGTGGGACTGAACGTCCAGGCGGCGTCGGTCGTCATCCTCTGTGAGCCCCAGGTGAAGCCCACCATGGAGAGCCAGGCGATAGCCAGAGCCCATCGCATGGGCCAGGTCCGGCGTGTGCAGGTGCACCGCTTGCTGGCCGTGGACAGCGTCGACCAGCGGATGGTGGAGATCCTTCGCGCGAAGAGCCAGTTGTTCGACGACTACGCGCGCCGCAGTGACGTGGCCGAATCGACTCCTGAAGCGGTCGACGTCTCGGAGCAGTCGCTGGCCGCGCTGATCGTGGAGGAGGAACAACTGCGCCTCGCCCGGACGGCTGCCAACGGTGCTGCGACCTGACGTTGTGACCGGGGGCGTTGTGGCGGGTCGGTAGGGGTCGGGAGGGGCTGGCAGGGGCTCGCAGGGGTAGACCTGCGCGGTCCCGGGCTGGGCGTTTGTTTCGGGCACTGAATAGGGGGTACTGTCTCCCAGTCGCTCGGCAGGGAGCACCGGACACGCATCGGCGCGGACGGTCCCGGGGCGGCCAATCCTCTTGAAACACCACCTCCTGGTTCGAGCCGGGTCGCGTCTTGTCGCGGCTTGGTTCCTATTCGGCGTGCTCGTTTTATTGGATTGCGGCTGATTCGCTTTTCGGAGCAGGGGTCGGCTAGAGTTTGAAACGTCGGACGGGGCATAAAGCCGCAGAAGACACCAGCGAGTTGGATGAACGAAGCGCCGGAAACGGGGCGGAAAACATCTGGTAAGCTGGAAACACGAAAGAACAAAGCGCCCGGAGGGCCCGCTGGAAGGCGGTCCGAAGGAAGTGTCCGTTCCTTGAGAACTCAACAGCGTGCCAAAAGTCAACGCCAGATATGTTGA
>NZ_JBHXMU010000038.1:79663-92505 GCF_042720685.1 Kitasatospora sp. NPDC058492 | reverse complement strand
CACTGGTCACACTTCCGACGACGAAGCCAAGCCCGCGCCCGCAACTCCCACTACAAACGCCGAGGACACACCCCCCAGATGCGGTTGCAGTATTAAGCGGGGGTTCAGGAACGGTCCGCCATGATCGCCGGGCGCGCCCGGGGGGATCCGGGCGCGCTGAGCAGCCGAGGCAAGGAGAACGCCCGATGAGCGACGCCACGTCGTCCACCACCCCGCTCCCGGAGGACCCGGAGCAGGCGCAGCAGGCTTCGCAGGCGCAGCCGCAGTCGAAGCGGCCCCGGGCGGCGCGGCTGCGCGGTTGGGCGGGCGGACGGGAGCGCCGGATCGCCGCCGGGGTGGCCGCCGTCGCGCTGATCGGCGCGGGCGGGCTGGTGGCGCTGGCGGTCGCGCACGAGGAGCACGGGCGTGGGGACCACCGCGGGCTGAGCCGGGCCGAGGGCGGCTCGTCCGACGAGCACGGTGGCCGCAACGGCGGCCGCACCGCGCACGACGGGAGCGCCGGGAGCGTCGGGAGCGACCGGGGCGAGGGGCACGCCAAGCGCGGCCGGACCGCCCCCGCCCCGCTCCCCTCCCTCGCCGCCTCGACCGCGCTGGAGAAGGCGCAGGGCGCCGTCCCCGGCGGGCGGGCCGAGTCGCTGCGGCGCGTCGCCCAGCAGGGCGGCTCCGCCGCCTGGGCCGTGGTGGTCGTGGGCCCGGACGGCGTGCGTCACCTGGTGACCGTGGACGGCGCCAGCGGTGAGCTGACCGGGAACACGGTCGTCGACGGGTCCGGGCGCTGACGTGGCCCGGCACGCGACGACGATCCGGCACGCGACGACGGCCCGGGCCGCGACGATGACACGGGTCGCGGCCCGCCCGGACGCCCTGGCCGGGGGCACCCCTGCCGAGGGAGGCCCGGCGGGGGCGAGCAAGGTCCCGGCGGTGGACGGCTGGTTCTGGCTGGTGAAGGTGCTGACCACCGGTATGGGCGAGACCCTGTCGGACTTCCTGGCGCACACCGTCGGCCCGGTGCCGGCGGTTGCGGCGGCCGGGCTGTTGCTCGCCGTGGCGCTGCTGGTCCAGCTGCGGCTGCGCCGCTGCGTGCCCGGGGTGTACTGGGCGGTGGTGGTGCTGGTCAGCGTGTTCGGCACGATGGTCGCCGATGTCGCGCACGTCGCGCTGGGCGTGCCGTACGCGGTGTCGGCGGGCGGGCTGGCGGTGGCGCTGGCCGCGCTGTTCGTGCTCTGGCACCGGGTGGAGGGCTCGCTGGCGATCGACCGGGTGACCGGGCTGCGCCGGGAGCTGTTCTACTGGGCCGCGGTGCTGCTGACCTTCGCCCTGGGCACGGCGCTGGGCGATCTGACGGCGGCCACGCTGCGCGCCGGGTACCTGCTGGCCGGTCTGGGCTTCGCCGTGCTGATCGCCGTCCCGGCGGTGGCGGCGCGGGCCCGCTGGGTGGGCCCGGTGGCCGGGTTCTGGTGGGCGTACGTGCTGACCCGTCCGCTGGGCGCCTCGTTCGCGGACTGGCTGGGCGTGGGCGCCGACCGGGGCGGCCTCGGGCTGGGCACCGGCCCGGTGAGCCTGGCGCTGGCGGTGCTGATGGTGGCCGCCCTCGGCCTGGCGGCCCGGGCGCGCCGTCGGCGGAGGGCGGCTGGACGCTCCGCCGCCTGACCGTCTACATTGTTGTAGACGCTGGAGGCGTAGGGCATCACCCCCCGGACAGCCCTACGCCTCCGGCCTCGCAGGCCCCACGCCCCTGGGCCCCACGCTCACCCAGGCCCCAGGACTGCGGGCCCCCTCCGGCCTCACCCCCGCTCGTCGACCACCCGCCGGATCTTCCCGACCGAGCGCTCCAGCGCGTACGGCTCCACCACCTCGACCGCGACCGTGACGCCCACCCCGTCCTTCACCGCCCGGACGATCGCCTCCCGCGCCGCCGCCCGCTGCTCGGCCGGGGCGTCCGGCCTCGCCTCAACCCGGACGGTCATGTGGTCCAGCCGCCCCTGCCGGGTGAGCCGCAGCTGGAAGTGCGGCGCGACGCCCGGGGTCCGCAGCAGCACCTCCTCGATCTGGGTCGGGAAGACGTTCACCCCGCGCAGGATGATCATGTCGTCGCTGCGCCCGGTGACCTTCTCCATCCGCCGGAAGGCCGGCCGCGCGGTGCCGGGCAGCAGCCGGCTGAGGTCGCGGGTGCGGTAGCGGATGACCGGCAGCGCCTCCTTGGTGAGCGAGGTGAAGACCAGTTCGCCGCCCTCGCCGTCGGGCAGCACCTGGTCGGTGAACGGGTCCACGATCTCCGGGTAGAAGTGGTCCTCCCAGATGTGCAGCCCATCCTTGGTCTCCACGCACTCCTGCGCCACGCCGGGGCCGACCACCTCGGAGAGGCCGTAGATGTCGACGGCGTGCAGGTCGAGCCGGTCCTCGATCTCGCGCCGCATCTCCTCCGTCCACGGCTCGGCGCCGAAGATGCCGATGCGCAGCGAGGTGCTGCGCGGGTCGACGCCCTGCTTCTCGAACTCGTCGAGCAGGGTGAGCAGGTAGGAGGGGGTGACCATGATGATCTCGGGACGGAAGTCCTGGATCAGCTGCACCTGCCGGGCCGTCATGCCGCCGGAGGCCGGGATGACGGTGCAGCCGGCCCGCTCGGCGCCGTAGTGCGCGCCCAGCCCGCCGGTGAACAGCCCGTAGCCGTACGCGATGTGCACCTTGTGCCCGGGCCTGCCGCCGGCCGCGCGGATCGACCGGGCGACCACGTCGGCCCACATCGACAGGTCGTGCTCGGTGTAGCCGACGACGGCCGGGCGCCCGGTGGTGCCGCTGGAGGCGTGGATCCGGCGGACCTGCTCCATCGGGACGGCGAACATGCCGAACGGGTAGCCCTCGCGCAGGTCGGCCTTGGTGGTGAAGGGGAAGCGGGCGAGGTCGGCCAGGGTGCGGCAGTCCTCGGGGCCGACGCCGGCCGCGTCGAACTTGCGGCGGTACAGCTCGACGTTGTCGTACGCGTGGCGCAGGGTGGCCCGGAGGCGGGTGAGCTGGTGGGCGCGCAGCTCGTCGACGCCCATCCGCTCGCCGGCGTCCAGCAGCGCGGGCGGGAGCGGCTCGCCCAGGCGCCGGGCGGGCTTTTCGCCACGGCCGGGCTCTTCACCGCAGGCGGGCTCTTCGCCGTACGGGTTCGGGGCGGGTGCGCTGCCGGTCATCGTCGCTCCTCCGCAGGTCGGCCGGGACGGGTGCCGACCGATCGTTCGGTCAGGACGACCCCCACGCCAAGTAACCCAGCGCCCGTACCGGCTGTCAAGGGGTCGCACGCCGGATCCGGAATGCGAAGTTCCGACCACTTCGGGTGGAGATCGGGCACCCACCTTGGCTGGCCGATATGAAAATCATTACAGAAGTTTGACCCGTGCACGGCATCACCCGGCCCGACCGCGTGGTTGAGTAGTGCGGTTTCTCCCCCGCACCCCGGAGTGATCACCGTGCCCACGACTCCCGCCCTGGTCAGCGCGCTGCGCGAACTCGGCGACCGACCCGCCGTCGTCGCCGACGGGCGCGCGATCAGCGGCATCGGCCTGCTGCTCGGCGTCTCCCCGCCGGGCGGCCTGCCCCGGACCCTCGCCCAGCGCGTCGCCGCCCACGCCGCGCTGCCGCCCTCCGCCGCCCGCACCGCCGAACAGCGGCTGCGGCACTGGGCAGGCGTCCTCGGCCCGCCGCCCATCCGGCACACCGTGCTCCACCCCGCCACCGACCTCGCCGTCGAACTCGCCCTCGCCACCCTGCTCGCCGGCGGCACCGTCCACTGCGGCGACCCCCGGCAGGACCCCGAGCAGCAGCTCGTCGACCTCGCCGCCAGCGCCACCACCCACCTCAGCCTCCCCTCCACCCTGCTGTGGCGCCTCAGCCGCCGCCCCGACCTCGCCGACCACGACCTCGGCGCCCTGCGGTTCGTCCTGCACGTCGGCCCCGAACCCCGACAGGACGACGTGTACGCCGCCGTCGACGCGCTCGGCGCCGTCCTCGCCCACGTCCGCGCCCCGCACAGCCACGCCGAAGCCGCCGACCGGCGACTGCGCACCGCCGCCGACGCCGCCGACGCCATCGCCTGGAAACACGCCATAGGCGTCACCACCGAACAGGTCCAGGCCTTCGGCACCCACCTCGACCACGCCGTCCTGTCCGCACTGCTGCTGACCCTCCAGCAGAGCGGCGTCCTCACCGACCCCGGGCACGGACACACCGAGGCCGAGATCCTCACCGCCGCCCTCGTCACCCCCGCCCAGCGGCCCCGGGTCGGCCGCTGGCTCGACGCACTCACCCGACACGGCCTGATCACCCGGCACGACGACGTCCACTACGGCCGACCCGAACTCACCGCGGCCGAGGTCCGGGAGGCCTGGCGGCCCGCCGTCGAGACCTGGAACGACGGGCTCGGCCCGGTCGCCGCCCTGGACCGGATCCGGCGCGGCGCACTACGGCTGCCCCGGCTGATCACCGGCGAGGAGCCACCCCGCCCGGCCGCCGCCCCGATCCGCTGGACGGCCGCCCGCGGCTACCTCGGCGCCGCCCTCGGCGCGCTGGTCCGCGGCCTCGCCGAGACCCACGACGGGCCACAGCCGCTGCGCATCCTCGAACTCGGCCAGGACGACGCCGACTCCACCGTCACCCGGGCCCTCGCCACCCGGCCCCGCCCCGGCGCCGACCACCACCAGCTGCCCGACGGCGGCCGCTACGACCTCGTCGTCGCCACCGTGACCGGCCACCCGGACACCGCCGTCCCGGAGCTGGTCGACCTGCTCGCGCCCGGCGGGCAGCTGCTGCTGCTCGCGCCCACCGGCGAACAGCTCGACCTGCTGATCACGGGGGACGCCGAGGCCGGCGCCGACTCCCCGGCCTCCCCGGCCTCCCCGGCCTCCCCGGCCTCCCCGGCCTCCCCGGCCTCCCCGGCCGCCGCGGTCTCCGCCGCCCCCGCCGCCCCGGCGCTCCCCGCCGAGCGCTGGCGGGCCGCCCTCACCGCCGCCGGCTGCCCGACCGTCCTCGCGCTGCCCGAGGACGGGCACCCGATGGGACTGCTCGGGCAGCGGCTGTTCGCGGCGCGGATGCCCTGAGCCGCCGCTACCATCGGGCCGTACCCGACTCCCCCGTGCAGTTCCTGCGGCGCTTGCCGCCCTTGCGCCCCTTCCAGCCCCAGCGGCGGCCGCGGTCGCTCCGGTCCAAGGCCTCCCTGGCCTCCCTCTCCTCGATCGCCTCCGTCTGCTCGATCGCCTCCATCGGGTCCGTCGGCTCGGTGCTGTCGATCGGCTCGGCCGGCTCCGTCCTCTCGATCGGGTCCGCCGGCTCCGTCCTCTCGGTCGGGTCCGCCGGCAGCGTCCTGTCCCTCGGGTCGGCCGGCTCCGTGCTCAGCGCCCTGTCGGCCGGCTCCCGGCTGAGCCTCGGCTCGCTGCTCTCCGCCCGTTCCCGCTGGTCGGTACGGTCCCGGCGGCCCGGCGGCGGGCGGCCCGTGGCCGGGCCGTGAAGCCCGGGTCGTGCACCACCACCCGATGCGTACCATTTCGATACCGAAGCCTGGATGAGCTGCAAGGATTCTCGCCCACCGGGCCCACCCCCGGGTAGGCTCCGCTTGTCCTCCGGCCCTGGCGCAGGCGGCCCCGCGCCGCCGTGCCGCGTTCCGAGGGTGGCACACCCCCGCGGGCCATTCGGTGGGCACCGCGCACTCGACACCGCGCGCCAGGGCAGTCGCGCGAACGGCGAAGGGCATCGCATTGGCGGATCGGCTCACCGGAGGAGACTCCTCGCTGCTGCGGCGGATCAACGCGGCGGTCACGCTTCGGGCGCTGCGGACCGGCCACTCCGTGACCCTCACTCAGCTCGTCGGCGAGACCGGGCTCTCCCGCCCGACCGTCGAGGGCGTCATCGAGGGTCTGGTCGAAACCGGGCTGGTCGCCGAGGTCGACCAGCCCAAGGAGGACGGCCAGCCCGGCACCGGCCGGCGCGGCCGACCGGCCCGCTGGTTCCGCTTCCGCGCCGAGGCCGGGCACATCCTCGGCATCGAGGTCGGCGTGCACGACATCCGCGTCATCCTCGCCGACCTCACCGGCGAGGTGGTGGGCAGTCACTTCAAGCCGGTCGACGAGACCCTGGACGCCGAGGACCGGCTCGCCGCCGTCCGCACCGCCGTCGCCGAGGTCCTGCGCAAGGCCGGCATCTCCCGCGACAACCTCTGGGCCGTCGGCATCGGCACCCCCGGCATCGTCGACCGCGACGGCACCATCCAACTCGGCACCGCCATGCCCGGCTGGACCGGTCTCGACCTCGGCGCCCGGCTGCGGCGCTCCTTCCGCTGCCCCGTCCTGATCGAGAACGACGCCAACCTCGCCGCCATCGCCGAACACTGGCAGGGCGCGGCGGTCGGCGCCGGCGACGTCGTCTTCGTCATGGCCGGCCTCAGCCCCGGCGCCGGCTCCCTCATCAACGGCAGGCTGCACCGCGGCCACGGCGGGGCGGCCGGCGAGATCGGCGCCCTCCACCTGCTCGGCCAGGAGGTCACCCCCGAGCGCCTCCTCTCCACCACCGGCAAGCCGCTCAACCCGCTCGACGAGGCCGCCGTCGCCCGCGTCCTGCGGCTCGCGCGGGAGGGCGACGAGGTGGCGAAGGTCGCCATGGACCGCTTCCTCACCCGCCTGGTCCAGGGCGTCGCCGCGCTCGTCCTGGCCATCGACCCGCAGCTCGTCGTGATCGGCGGCTGGGCGGCCGGCCTCGACGGCGTCCTGGAACCGCTGCGCGAGCGCCTCGCCCAGTTCACCCTCCGCGCCCCCGAGGTGGCGCTCGCCGCGCTCGGCTCCGAGGTCGTGGCGATGGGCGCGCTGCGCGTCGCCCTCGACCACGTCGAGGACCAGCTGTTCGCCGTCGACCCGCCGACCACCGGCAACGGCCGCGCCTGACGGGCCCCGGACCGCCGCCCGGGGTTGAACCCGGGGCGGCGGTCCGGACCCAGCTCCGCCCGGACAACTCCACCCGGACAACGACCGAGGCCCGGACGCCAATCGGGCGTCCGGGCCTCGGCCTGAGGGTGTCGGAAAAGTGGTTCAGGAGGCGGTGCGGACCTCGGCCGCAGCGCCGACCGGGGTGACCTCGACCAGCCCGGTCGAGCCGAAGGTCAGCTTGCAGGTGTCGGCCCGGTAGGTGGCGACGGCGAGCGCCACCAGGCGGCCGGCCGACGCGTACTGGGTGGTCATCACCAGCACCGGCGAGCCGGGCGGGCGCTCCAGCAGGGCGCCCTCGGCGGCCTCGGCGACACCCAGCTCGACCGCGCGGGACTCGCCGTCCACCTCCAGCCGCTCCAGCTGGCGCAGCACCGAGCGGGCCCGGTCGCTCTCGGCCCGGAAGCCGGGCAGGTGCGGCAGCGCGGCGGCCGGGACGTGCAGCGACTCGGTGGCCACCGCCCGGCCCTCCACCAGGCGAACCCGGCGGACGGTGTGCACGGTGGCGCCCTCGGCGATGCCGAGGCCCTTGGCCAGCTGCGCCGGGGCGGGGGCGGTGGTGCAGTCGACCGTCCGCCAGGCCTGGTTGCGGCCGACGCCGGGCCAGCCCTCCTCCTGCCGGTTGACCGGGACGCCGACCCGCGGGGCGGCGATCAGGGTGCCGATCCCCCGGCGGCGCACCAGGCGGCCCTCCAGCTCCAGCTGGTCGAGGGCCTGCCGCAGGGTCGCCCGGGCGACCCCGAAGCGGGCGGAGAGCTCGCGCTCGTTGGGCAGGACCTGGCCGGTGGAGAACTCCGAGTCGATGGCCCGCAGCAGCACCGTGCGCAGGTGCCAGTACTTCGGTTCCGGCACCGCCGAAAGCTGTCCAGTCGTCCCCACCGTGTCCTCCACCCTGCTCTGTCCACCCTGCGGTAAGGAGGTCGGATCCCGGGCCCGCTGTCCGCGGATGCGGCAGGTGGGAGAGCGGGCTTTTATCCGTCCTTCTTTATTAAAGGTCTTTGCAGTAAGCGACCCTAGGTGCATCGTCCGGAGATGGTCAAGACCAATGGCGCGGCTTGGTGCGACTGTCGCACACATTCATGCCGCGTTCACGTCATCCCACAGCCGGTGCGCGTCACGCTTCGGCGCAGGCCCCGGCACTCGGTAGGCTGCCCGGGTGATCGTGGTGACGAGTGTGAACGTGAACGGAATCCGGGCGGCAGCCAAGAAGGGCTTCGTCGAGTGGCTGGCCGGCACCGAGGCGGACGTGGTCTGCCTCCAGGAGGTGCGCTCCGAACCGGAGCAACTGCCCGTCGAACTGCGCGACCTCGACGGCTGGCACGCGGTCTGGGCCCCCTCCGTCGCCAAGGGCCGGGCCGGCGTCGCCGTCCTGTCCCGCCAGGAGCCGCAGCGGACCGTCATCGGATTCGGGTCCGAGGAGTTCGACAACACGGGCAGGTACGTCGAGATCGACCTGCCCGGGCTGACCGTCGCCAGCCTCTACCTCCCCTCCGGCGAGGTCGGCACCGAACGCCAGGACGAGAAGGAACGCTTCATGGCGGAATTCCTCGTCCACCTCACCGCCCTCCGCACCCGCGCCGCCGCCGACGGCCGCGAGGTCGTCGTCTGCGGCGACTGGAACATCGCCCACCGCCCCGAAGACCTCAAGAACTGGAAGGCCAACCAGAAGTCCGCCGGCTTCCTCCCCGAAGAACGCGCCTGGCTCTCCCGCGTCTACGACGAAGCCGGCTACGTCGACGTCGTCCGTACCCTCCACCCCGACCGCACCGGCCCCTACTCCTGGTGGTCCTACCGCGGCCGCGCCTTCGACAACGACTCCGGCTGGAGGATCGACCTCCAGGTCGCCACCCCCACCCTCGCCGCCAAGGCCGTCGAAGCCTACGTCGAACGCGCCGCCACCCACGCCGAGCGGTGGTCCGACCACGCACCGGTCACGGCAGTGTTCGATCTGAACAACTAGGCAGCAGAAACTGGTAGTTCGACAGAATCAAGAGGCGGCCCCGACGCGGGGCATTCCACACGTCGGGGCCTCCTCTCGGTAGCAAATACGCCAGCGGCGAAGGAAGTCGCACGGCACTCCCGGAGTGGATTTTTCAACAAAGCGATTCACGTGACCCTGCTTCCACAAGCGAAGCACCTGTCCGCCCCAGATCAGCTCCCCCGACGATCCAGACCCGAACATCCCTCTAGATACGGCCACCGCCCGCAACCCCTTGACCCCCAGCCGAGGGGTTCAACTATTCTCGGCAGCCGAGACCTCAAGGCCTCGGCTTTCTTGTATCTCAACTGCACTGAAAACAAGGGAAGTTGAGACTCATCTGAAGATCCACGGTCGACAGAGCTCGAACCCGCTCGATGCCCAACCGGGTTCAAGTTCGTACATAGATGTCTGTTATCGCCCACGGGCGCTCACCAATCGTGGCCCCAAACTGGTCCCCAAATGGTCCCCAGGGCCCCGGTCACTGCGGGTGACGGCAATCTGTCGACCCTTCAGCAGGGCCCGCCTGTGGGTTCCGCATCGGCCTGTCCGCCGGAGTCGTTCTGGCCAGCGGGTTTCGCGGTTGTCCCTCCGAGGTGTCCACTTCCTCTGCCGCCGCCGGCTGCGGTGTTGCCCGGGCTGGGCACGGGGACGTGCTGAGCTGCTGGTGCAGCTCGGGGTGGTGGCGGTGACGGGGCTGCCGATTCTGCGGCTGCCCCGGGTGGTCAGCTGAGCTGAGACGCGGGTGGTCGGCCACGAGCTGAGTGGGACCGGCCGCACCCGGTACGGCAGCAGGGCTCGGACCGCGCGTCGCGGTCCGAGCCCTGCCCCGTGCGGTGCCGCGCTGCGGCGGCGGTGCGTCAGCCCTGTACGGTGTCGCCGCCCGCCTGCCCGGCGCCCTCAGCCGTTCCTGCCTTCTCGCGCATCTTGCGCACCAGCTCCGCCTTCTGGTCGGCTGCACCCTGGCGGTCGAGGTTGCGGTGCGGACCGTTGTTCTGCCGTTCGGCGCGGGACTGCCTCTTGCGCTGGCCGCCGCCCATGCCCACGGGGTTGTTGATGTTCTTGCTCACGGTCGTGGGTTCTCCCGGTGGTGAAGTGAAGTGAAGTGATCTACGGATTCATCGGTGGGGGACGGGCGGCGACGTCGAAGGACGTCAGCAGGGGCCCACCACGCGCTCACTCGTAAATCGGGGTCTGGAAGAACATGGCAAAGACGTTACCCGGTTCCGTCGGCCCTGAACACCAACCTTTTAGCCGCCCCCGCGTCGGCCGGGCCTTCGGCGAGCGCCCGGGGCCGGCCGGTTCCTTCCGGGATTCCCAGCACCGCCAGCACCCGCCGGTCGTCGCCGCCCGCCGTGTCACAGATGGGCGTTGCCGGGCCGCGGGGGCGCTGCCAGTGGTCGCGAGCACACTGATGGCATGAGAGGTCATCTCACTTGCGTCCCGCCGTTGCGGGACAACCCTTGGCTCGGGCAGCGGCGATTCACCTGCCGATTTCCGTTCCGTGTCCTTTTGGCCACGCGGTGGATATCGCCCATGGGGAGAGGACACCGAATCTGGGATCCCACACCGCCTGCTGGCCGGCCGGGACACCCTTCGCTGCCACTCGCCAGCCCGGGCGGATCAAGGTCGACTACCCACCAGATACGGTTGGTGATCTTCCGGACGGTGTGTCGTCTTGAGCGTGTCCTCGCCCGCTGGTTCTGACGTGCCTCGCGCACAGCCCCGCACGCTCTGCTGCCACGCCCGGCCGAACGGCAAGCCTTGGACCAGGGTCACCACGTTCAAGAAGGAGAAGCACACGGGACAGCGTGCGCAGCGGGGCAGGGTGTACCGGCGGTGCGGGTGCAAGGACGGGCACGGGAAGCAGTTGGGTGCCTGGTATGTGCGGTTGCTGAAGGATACGGAGCACGGGTCGTGACCGCCCCTCGATCGTGTGCAGCCGGCGTTGGTAGTGACAGCGCCGGGGCAGCCTCTCGTCGTGATCAACGAGCCTGCAGCCGAGACCTGGGACAACGAACTCGAAGACCTCTTCCTCCGTATCGGCCACCGCTGCTCGGCCCAGTCGGACGCAAGAACGGCTGGCAACTGGCCGAATACGCAGGTCACGCCACACCCGACGGCCTGCAGCACCTGCTCGCCGGTTCCCGCTGGGACGCGGACGAGATCCGCGACGAACTCCAGCACCACGTCGCCGAACGCCTCGGAGCCGACGACGGAGTCCTGATCATCGACGACACCGGCTTCGTCAAGAAGGGCACCACCTCTGCCGGTGTGCAGCGCCAATACTCCGGCACCGCCGGCCGAACCGGGAACTGCCGGATCGGGGTCTTCGCCGCCTACGCCTCCACCCGTGGCCGCGCCCTGGTCGACCGCGAGCTCTACCTGCCCAAATCCTGGACCGAGGACCGGGACCGCTGCCGCGCAGCGAGGATCCCCGACGAGCGGGAGTTCCGCACCAAGGGCGGCCTCGCCAAGGCCCTGGTGCTGCGGGCGTCGGCCTCCGACCTGCCGATCGCCTGGGTCACCGCGGACTCGGCCTACGGCCAGGAGGGGCGCTTTTGTCGCCTGCTGGAACAGTCCGGCGTCGGCTACGTCCTGGCGGTGCCCAAGTCCCAGTTCAGCGTGGGCTGTCCACGCATCGACTGGCTGTTTGCCCAGGCCCCGGCCCAGGCCTGGGAGCGGATCTCGTGCGGCGACGGTGCCAAAGGGACCGCGCATCTATGACTGGGCGGCCATCCGGCCACCCGCCGTGACCGAGTTCGACCACCAGGATGAGACCCCGGTCCGCCAGCGGTGGGCGCTGGCCCGCCACAGCCTGAACAAGCCCGACGAGATCGCCTACTACCTCGCCTACGCACAACTCGACACGACCGTGGAGCAGTTGGTGCGGATCGCCGGGATGCGCCGGGCGACCGAGGAGTGCTTCCAGGCCGCGAAGAACGAGTGCGGCCTGGACCAGTACGAGGTCCGCCGCTACCCCGGCTGGATGCGACACGTCACCCTGGCCATGCTCGCCCACACCTTCCTGGCCGCGATGGCCGCGATGGCCGCGGCGGCCGCTGCAAAGGGGGCTGCAGAAACGGTTCCCGCGCCCTGGTCGACCTCACCGTGGCAGAGATCCGGCGGCTCCTGGCAACTGGCTGTCCCCGCGGCCCGCGTCCACCACACTGCCCGCCCCTCGCTCACGCCTTGAAGTGGTCCACCTGGCGGCGACAACGCCAGGCCGTCGCCCGGCGCTGTCACTACCAACGCCGGCTGCACACGATCGAGGGGCGGCCCAATGAAGACCGCCCCTGATCAAGCATCAGCCCGCTACACCCCACCGCGCAGCCCTCTGAACAGGCAAAACGTCGAAGTCCTGCTGGAGTACTAGGGCGACGTATCACCGCACCGTGATCCGCTATCCGAGATCGACCGCGAAGATGTCGGTCGGGCGGACGTCGGGCTCGGCGGCGAGGAGGTCCGGGCCGACCTGGGCGAAGAGGGCGGGGATGCGGCCGTTCAGGTGGGCCTGGCGGCCCGCGTCGTCGGCGAAGGCGTCGAAGATGCCGAAGGGGGAGCTGTCATTTTGGAAGGCGTACCAGACCAGGGTCTGGTCCTCCTCGGCGGCGAAGCCGCGGGCGATGTCCAGCAGGTCGGTCACCTCGGCCTCCTTGCCGGGCTTGGCGGTGAACAGGGCCAGTACACCCAGCTTGAGCATCATGTCGGTCTCCCTCGTGTCGTGAGGGGCCCCGCGTGATGCGACTTCCTCGACCGGGGCCCCGTCTGGTCCATCCGCAACTGCTGACCCCCCCCTGCCGGGAGCATTCCGGCCCCACCGCGGCGGGGGGGGCCCCCCCCGCCGCCGGGGCCCCGCCCCCGGGGGGGTGGGAGGGGGGTTACCGGACCGGGGGGGGGGAGGGGTTAACCCA
>NZ_JBHXMU010000038.1:69602-79653 GCF_042720685.1 Kitasatospora sp. NPDC058492 | reverse complement strand
CCCGCCCCGGTCCGGCCCCACCCCCACCTCCACCCCCCCCCCCCCGGCCTCTATCCCGCCCCCCCCGCCGCCCGCCGCCACCCCCCCCCTCGGGGCCCCCCCCCCCGGCGGGGTTCTCAGGGGGTTACCGTCACCGTGGTGGTCTCGGGGTTCCCGCTGTTGCCCTGGTAGACCGAGTCGCCGCTGTAGACGGCCGTGATGACGTGCGGGCTGGTGGCCAGGAAGAAGGTGACGCGCCCCCCGGCGGCGCAGTTTCCGAGGGTGAGGACCAGGCGCACCGTGCCGGTCGTCGTGTCGGTGAGCGTCACGGTGCCGGTGGGCGGGGTCGTGGCTCCCGTACCGGGGACCGGGCAGACCAGGTCGTCGATCACCACCGGCCGGCCGAGCCGGGACTGCTGGGGCAGCGGGATCAGGCGTGTCGTCACCGGCTTGCCCGGCGTGGGGTAGCTGATGGTGATGCCCGCGGCGGCGCTGGTCACCGTGGGGCCGGTGCCGCCGGCGGGGACGAGGGACGAACCGCCTCCGCCACCGCCCGCGCTCCCGAACGGAGTGGTCAGGCCGTTGAGGCTGGCACCGCCGCCACCGCCGAACAGGCCCCCGCCGCCCGCGCCGCCCGTGCCGGCACCGCCGTTGCCGCCGTTGCCGCCGTTGCCGCCGTTGCCGCCGTTGCCCAGCGTGCCGGGCGCGCCGTCCGTACCGCCGGTGGCCACGCCGCCGGCACCGCCCTGGGTGGCCGTGCCCGCCCCGCCGCCCATTCCCCCGTCGCAGGTCCCGTTGGCGCCCGCCTGGCCAGCGGCACCGAGCGGGCGGAGGGCAAGGGTCGCCAGCCGCCGATGGCCGTCACCCCCGCTGGGTGACGGCCACCGAACAGGGCTCACACCGTGGTCACTAGCACGACCACGGCGTGGTGACGTGGCCCGTCACGGTGTCCACCGCCACCGTCCTGCCCTCGCTGGGAATGCAGAAGTAGTAGGTGGGATGCGGGTTCTGCACGACGGGCTCATTGAGGTACAGGGGCTTGAACGCGCCGGTGTGCCCGGCCTTGACGGCCAGATCGTGGGCCTGGACCTCCGTCATGGTGAACAGGGAGATGGCCTGGATCCCGATCGGGACGCTCCACGGCTGCGTGCTCTGGTACTGACCGGTGGTCGAGTACTTGTACTCGAAGGACGGCTCCGAGTTCTTGGCCCGGAAGCGGATCCACCAGGCCTGGACGTCATTGGGGTTGGTCGTGGGTGTCAGCAGGACGGCGTCCGCGTCGTAGAACTGCGAGCCGGGGTGCTCCTGCTGCGCCTTCACCTTGGCCTCCCGCACGATCTGTGTGAGCGGGAGATGGGGTGCCGCGCTGGCGGTGGACGGGGCGATCGGCAGCAGCGACAGGGCCGTGGCGGTCGCGGCGAGCCCGATCCGTGCCCGAAGGCGGCGGCGTGATGTCCGGCACCCGTTCAGTGCGGGTGTCGCGGGCGTGCGGGCGGTGCGCGTGGTGTTCATGTCCTTCATCTCCTTCGACCCGGACCCTGCGTGGTCACGGTGGAAGTCGACTGCCGGGTTCGGCGTGAGCGGTGGCCGACGGGCGAGAGGTCCTCGGCCGGGCTCCGCGGGGATGCAGCCTCCCGGGGTCCAACGGTAGGAGGGTCTCCGGGCGCCGTCTCCTGGCCGTCATCCTCGCTGAGCCGAACAGGCGAACCTCTCACCCGGAGCGATGCCCGTCCGGGGTTTCGCCGCGCGGTCCCGGCCGGTGGGCCCGACACTGTGCCGCTCCTTGATCATCGCTGACTGTTACAAGGCGGTGACACGATCTTCTCGAAGTGGGCGTCCCAGCCGACGAGCCTGTAGATCGTCCTTCAGGCTGCGCTCCACCCACTCCAGGGCGATGTAGTACCGCTCCAGAACCGGGTCCCAGCCCGACTCCAGCATCCGCACGATATGAGGGTGCTCGACAGCTTTGAGTGCGGCGGTCTCCCGTTCCAGGAAGACCTTGATGATTTCGTCGTCGCGCCGCTTGAGTAGCTTGATCGCCGCGAACTGCCTGTCACTGTCGCTATTTGCCGTGTCGACGGCCTTTCGCACCTTCGACAGACCGCCGCTGCGCGCGCTGTCTCCCACCAGCAGGAAGCGATCGTTGATCACATGCGGTCCCACGCATGCTCCTCGTCCAGCACCGGCGTCAACTACTGGTCCGGCCATCCTGCCAGCCCAGGACTCCTCGGTTGGATGGTTCGGCAGATCCGGGCTTGATCGTGGCCAACTCCTCGATGGCTACAGTGCCCGACGCTCGACCAACTTATCGCTTATCTTCGGCTTGTTGGGGAGAGCTGTAGCCGAGGCCGTGGTCGACGGCATCGGAGGCAGCCAATCCGGTGGCCCGGAGGGTGGCCACTTCGGAGTGTCAGGGTGGCCCACTCGTGGTCGAGGGCATCCACGGCGGTGCTACCAGCAGCCGACGGTAGAGGCTGGCGCCGTAGCCGCTCCCCCGCACGGAAGCGGCCCGTCGAATCTGTCGATGACGGCCGCCAGTTGCTCGTCCGCTTCGCGATCTACGCCGACCTTCCAGTGCGCTCCAGCTTCGATACTCGTGCTTCGATTTCGGCGGGCAGGTACCAGCCTTCGATGGTGGGTGTCATGTAGAGGCGGGCCTTGAGGCCGAGGAGGAGTTGGCGGCGCCTTTCCTGGTCGGCTTGGGTCCAGGCATCGGCGAAGGTCTGGCCGGTCTCGACTTCCACCCAGGCGGAGGGGCGTTGTGGGAGGGCGGCGAGCCGGCGGCGTTCGTCGACGAGGGTTTCGAGGGCTTCGTCCTCGCGCGCTGACCCCAGCCCGCCGGCTACGCACCCGCCCGGCCGCAGTCCGGCCGGGCGGGCCCGGCGGCGGCGCCGCACCAGCCCTGTCCGCCGACGCAACGGTGGTGGGCCACCCGGCAGCCGCAGGCCGGCGGTGCGGACGGGTTCCTGTTCTGCCGCTACCCGGAAGCGGCAACAACGTCCTGCCGCTCCCCGGTGACTGCGGTGCCAGGAGCGGTGGTAGTGACGCTGCCACCCCCGGTGGGCAGCCACAGCCCAGCGGTACGGGGCGGTGCGCGCCGCGTCCGGTGGCACGGGCTCCGGCCCGGCGGCCGGTGAGCTGCCCCCGGTCGCCGCCCCGCCCTCCGGGTTCTCGGTGCCGTCGACGAAGCCCAGCAGGTTGCGGTCGTCGAAGTCGCGGAAGCCGTGCACGGAGTCTACGCACCACCGGGGAAGTCCCCTTCAGGTCCACCATCCCAGCCGGTGAGGCGTCAGCCTGTGGACGGGAGGTTCCCACCTGCGGTGACCATGCCTGTCTCATAGGCGATGACGACCATCTGGGCCCGGTCATGGGCGTGGAGCTTGGCCAGCAGCCGCCGGACGTGTGTCTTGACGGTCGCGATGCTCAGCCCCAGATGCTCGGCGATCACGTGGTTGGGCAGTCCCCGGGCCACCAGTCGGAGGACTTCCCGTTCCCGTGGGGTCACGCCCGCTAGCTCCCGGGCGAGTCGCGGGTGCGGCTCGTGGCGTCCGGCGAACTCGCGGATCAGACGGCGGGTGACCGCGGGCGCGAGCAGGGCGTCGCCGGAGGCGACCACCCGCAGGGCTGTCAGCAGGTCGGCGGGGAGGATGTCCTTCAGGATGAATCCGCTGGCTCCGCCGCGGAGTGCCGCGTACACGTACTCGTCCAGGTCGAACGTGGTGAGGACCAGCACACGGGTGCCGACGGCGTCCGGGTCCGCGCAGATGCGCCGGGTGGCCTCCAGACCGTCCATGCCCGGCATCCGGATGTCCATCAACACGACGTCGGGCCGCAGCCGCAGGGCGAGTTCGACGGCCTGCTCGCCGCTGACGGCCTCGCCCGCGACGGTGAGGTCCGGCACGCTCTCGATGAGCAGGCGGAAGCCCGCCCGCAACAGCGCCTGGTCATCGGCGATCAGAACCTGGACCGGCCGGTTCACCGTGCTGCCTCCGATCCGCAGGGCAGCCGCGCATGCACCCGGAATCCGCCCGTCGCCAGGGGGCCGGCGGAGAGGGTCCCGCCGCACATGGCCGCCCGCTCCCGCATCCCGATGAGTCCGTGCCCGCCGCCAGGACGCCGGGACGGGAGCCGGGACGGCGCGTCGTTGACGACCTCGATCTCGACCGCCTCGGGACCCATCCGGGACAGCTTCACCCGGCAGTCCGCCGATCCCGCGTGCCTGACGACATTGGTGAGGGCTTCCTGAACGATCCGGTAGACCGCCAGTTCCACACCCGGGGGGAGCGGTGGATCCGGGTCGACGGACAGCTCCACGCGCGGGCCCGCGCCGGCCGCGAGCGCGGGCAGGTCCGCCAGACCGGGGGCGGACCCCAACTCGGCTCCGTCACCGGGTGATCGCAGAACGCCGAGCATGCGGCGCATCTCGGTGAGCGCCGTCCGGCCCGCCGTCCCGACCAGTGCGAGGGTCCGCTCGGCCTCCTGCGGGTTGGTGGAGGCCACCGCACGGGCCACCTCGGCCCGTACCGCGATGACAGTCAGATGATGGGCCACCACGTCGTGGAGTTCGCGGGCGATCCGCAGGCGCTCGTCCGTCACGGCCTGCAGGGCGGCGAGTTCCGCGTACGACCGCTGCTCTCTCAGCGCGGTGCCCACCAGCCAGGGCAGGGTCATCATCAAAGACGCGAAGACGACGCCCCACGCGACCCCGGAGGCCGGGACCGGTCGCGGTACGAGGGCCATGGCCGCCGCGACGGCGCCCAGCGAGCAGCCGAGCGCCGTCGCGGACCGGCGCCCCGGTTCCCGCGCCGCCACCGTGTACAGGACGGCCCCGACCGGGACCCAGGACTCCTCCCATCCGGTGAACGCCATGGCGAAGACCGCTCCGGCCAGGACCGTGTACAGAACCCGGACGGGCCGTCTACGCCGTACCGCGACCGGCAGCCAGACCACCGCCGCCACGGCTCCCGCGCCCCAGCCACCGCTGTACGTCTCGCTCGCGCCGAACGCCAGGGCGAGGAGCACGACCGCGACCGTGTCCACGCCGTGCCACTGTCCGTCCCGCAGACGTCTGGCCACCAGCGGCCGTGACTCCCCGTCGCCCATGCCGGCCACGCTATCCAAACGGGGCCCGGGGCCCGTCAGCCCGGGGGACGTCATCCCGCGGGCTGAGTCATCCGCGCGGCCGATGCCCGTCGTACCCTCCTGGGCTGACACCGGGTTACTCCCCGGGGGCGAAGCCGCCGGGCTCATCGGACGGAACAGTGGAGCCATGAATCGGAGAACACTGCTGTCCTCGTGCGCCGGACTGGCCGCCGCCATGATCCCGGGTCTGCTCGCGCCGGTGGCCGCCGCGCGACCGGGGCAGGAGGAACCCGTGCGGTTCCAGCTGCCCGCCCCGAACGGACCGTACCCGCTGGGTACGATCGCGCTGCACCTGGCCGACACCGCGCGGCCGGACCCCTGGGTGCCCTCCCGCCCCTGCCGTGAGCTGATGATCAGCATCTGGTACCCCGCCCGCGGCTGCGCGGCCCGTCCCACTGTTCCCTGGATGCCTCCGGCGGCGGCCGACCGGTACCTGAGCCTCCTCGGCCTGCCTCCCGGCCGGGTACGGCTGGGAGGCACCCACGGCCACGAGGGCGCTCCCGTCGGCGGCCCACCGGGCCCTCTGCCCGTCGTGCTCTACTCTCCCGGCGCCGACGCGTCACGGTCGTTCGGCACCGGCGTCGTGGAAGACCTCGCCAGTCACGGCTTTCTGGTGGTCACCGTCGACCACACCTACGACGCGGCGGCGGTCGCCTTCCCCGGTGGACGCGTCGAGACGAATCCGCTGGGCGGGATCAGCGACTACGCCAAGGCCCTCGCGGTCCGTACCGCCGACATCCGCTTCGTCCTGGACCGGCTCGCCGTCCTCCGCTCGGGTGGCCACCCCGGCGTCTGCCGCACCCCGCTGCCAACAGGCATGCACGGGGCGCTCGACCTGCGGCGCGTCGGGATGCTCGGCCACTCCCTGGGCGGCGCCACCACCGCCGCGACGATGCTCACCGACGGGCGGATCACGGCGGGAGTGAGCCTGGACGGGGGCGCGGCGGGCCCGGTGGTAGACGCCGGGCTCGACCGTCCGTTCCTGGTCGTGGACACCCCGGGCAAGGGCAGCATGGAGAGCAACCCCGCCCTGCGCGCGTTCTGGTCGCGTCTGCGCGGCTGGCGCCTGCATCTGACCGTACGGGGAGCCGCGCACCAGTCGTTCGGCGACGATGTGCTGATCCTGCCGCTGATCGCCCCTCTCCTGGGCATGTCACCGCCCGATCTGGAGGACGAGGTCGGGACGATTCCCGGGCACCGGGCACAGGCGTTCCAACGCGCCTACCCGCGAGCCTTCTTCGACCTCCACCTCCGCGACCAGGGGCGGCTGCTCGACGGTCCCTCCCCCCGCTTCCCCGAGGTCGACTACGCCCGGTGAACACCTTGGCGCCGGTCCCGCCCGTCTGGGCTCCGAGGTACGACGCCGCGGCGTTCACCGGGCGGGGTCCAGCGAGGGAGGGTCGTCGGTGTCCTCGGCTTCGCAGGGAGGATCACGACCCGGGAAATCCTGCGGGCGACGCCTCCACCATCCCGACAGGGGAGCGGCGCCCTGGACGGAGCACGGCCCTGCTCTCGGCGACGGAGGTGAGGATGCCGGGAGGGTTCCTTTGAGGACTTCGACGACGTGGATCTTCGAAAGGGGCTCTCGGTAGCCTTCACCGGCGTCCCGGAAGCGATCACTCCGCCGCGAAGTCGGTGGAGGCCTGTGTCGAGCGCGCCGCCACCCATGCCGGTCGCTGGTCCGACCCCGCGCCCTTCGCCCGAACTCCCTTGGCAGGAAGGCGATCCAGCCTCGCGGCATGCGAAGGCCATGCGTACCAGGGCGGTGGACGCGCGGACCACCCGCGCCTACGGCCTGCGACCCACGACCCGGCCGCGACCCGCCTCGGCCCGGTAACCACCGGGGGCGGCCTCGCCGTCGAGCCGTTCGAGCGCAGAACGACGGCGCAGGCGCACACCCCGACCACGACGGAATCCAGCCGACGCCTCGGCATGGCATCGGACCAGAAGGTAGTATCGGTTTCCACACTGACTGAATATCAAGTGCACGCTATTCATTGGACATTGCTGTCGGGGGCGTCAGCCGACCCCTCAGGTGGGGGGTGCGCCGAGTCGCGCCCCCCTGCGCCCCACCCTCCGCACCGGAACCGACCACCGAAACCGGTAAGAACCCAGAAGGCGTCCATTGGTTACCATCGCAGACTCCGAGCTCGACGTCTTTCCACTCTGCCTCGGCGGCAGCGTCTTCGGATGGACCGTCGACGAGCGGACATCCTTCCGCGTCCTCGACGCCTACGCCGCCGCGGGCGGGAACTTCATCGACACCGCCGACTCCTATTCCCAGTGGGCCCCCGGAAACACCGGCGGGGAGTCCGAGTCCATCCTCGGCAACTGGCTGGCCGCGCGCGGTCAGCGGGACCGTTTCGTCATCGCCACCAAGGTAGGCCGACTGAACGGACTGTCCGGGCTCACGGCGAAGGTCGTTCACCAGGCCGTGGAGGAATCCCTGCGCCGTCTGCGGACGGATCATATCGACCTCTACTACACGCACGCGGACGACCCGGAAACCCCCCTCGAAGAGACCCTCGCCGCACTCGACACACTGATCGTGGCAGGGAAGGTGCGCCATATCGGCGCCTCGAACATCAGCGGCCCCAGGCTGGCTGAATCCCTTGAGGTTTCGAAGCGTTCGGGGCTCGCCTCGTACGTGGCGGTCCAGCCTCCCTACAACCTCATGGAACGCGAGCCCTTCGAGAGCGGGATCGCCCCGGTCTGCGAGCGCGAGGGCGTCTCCTGCGTCCCGTACTTCGCCCTGGCGCAGGGCTTCCTGACGGGCAAGTACCGCGAAGGCGCACCCGCCGTTCCCAGCGTCCGCAGCGACGCGGCACGACCGTACGGCGAAACGCCCCGCGGCCGCACGGTGCTCCGGACGCTGGACACGATCGCCTCCGAGCACGACACCGCCCCCGCCGCGGTGGCCCTGGCCTGGCTGAGGGCGCAGCCCCATGTCGTCGCTCCGCTCGCCAGCAGCAGGACGCCCGAGCAGCTCGCCGAACTGACCCCGGGAGCGACCCTGGAACTCTCCCCGGCCGAGGTTCACTCGCTGGACCTCGCTTCACGAACCACCGCGGCGGACCACCATGCGCATGTCGGCTGAAGGAGGAGGAGCCGCCGTGACCCTCACCCCCCACACCGCCCTGATCGGATTCGACGCCGTCAAGTCGTTCATCTCGGTAGCGCGCGATGAATACGAGGCCTGTACCCCGCAGGAACCACCCTCCTGTTTCGCCCTCCTGCTCGGCACCGTCGACGACGGTGTCGCGGCCATCACCTCGGTCCAGTTCGCGACCAACGTCCGTGCCACCGACCCGATGGCGCTCGAAGAGTTCTCGAGCTCCATAGAGCCGTGCTTCGGAAGCGCCTACCGAAACCCCCGCCGGGGATTCTGGTGCAGCTCGCAGGATCTGCTTCGTATTCACCGGCAGGCGGACCGTGACGGGGCCGAGATCCTGGGCTCCATCCATCTGCATCCCGACTGGCACCGGATCGGCCCACCCGAAGAGCGAGGGCTGCGAATAAGCGAGGAGCCGACACCGATGGACCGCTACATGCTCGACAACAGTCGGTACCCGGTGAACATGATCTGCTATCTGGAATCCGGCCCACAGGGGGTTTCCGCCGCACTCGCGGCATGGGGCCCTCCTCCCGAGGAGGAGGTCGCGGCGCCATGCCCCCGCCTCCTTCTGAGGTTCAGCGCGTCCTGAGGAACGGCAGGCTCACCCCTCGCCACCGGCGGGACTCCGCCCCGGTCACGCTCGCGGATGTGACCGGGGCGGGGCCGCCCGTCCACCCCTGGGTGAGTACCGCCGGAACGGGGCCGTCGGGGCGGACGGTGGTGCTGTAGGCGGCGCTGGTGGGGGTGGAGGAACAGCCCGGTCGGCGTGGTCGCGGTGGCCTCGTGCCCGGCGACCGGCAGGGTGACCCGCTCGTCCCGGATGAACGTGTCGTGCCGGAGCATCATGGCCCCGATCCGGGGGCCCGACACCGTACCGCCCGCTGCCTGGGGGCCGGCGAGTCAACCCCGTGGGTCGACAACGACGCGGCGTGGAGAATTGATTATCTGATGGTCAGTCAGAACCTCGCGGACGGACACCTGCACCAAGGCCTACATCGAACGCCCCGCCTCCTCTGCCGATCGATGGAGCAACCACGCACCGGTGACCGCCGTCTTCGACCTTGACCAACTCCTGTAGCACCGACGGGAAGTCGGACGACTGGCTTCTGATGCCTCGGCCGTCGCGCTGCTTGATTCGGGCGACGACCGAGACTGCCACCGGCCTGCGGCTGGATCGCGCCGCCATCCGTGCTTCGGAGTGATGGTCAGCTGACGCTCCAGAAAAATCGTTTTGTAAAGGCCAAGGCCGTCTCGCCGCAACATGGGCGACGAATGGCATCGACGCCCATGCGCAGGACCTGCCGGTGTTCTGTCGCTTCCTCCACGAGCCCCGGACCGGGAAGTCGACCCACCCGACCCGACCGCGCCACCGGAGCAGCAGACGTTGCCAAGGTCGAGACCGCCGACCGGCTCGCACCCGCACCCATCGCTGAGACCCAAAACGCCACCGGCAGGGGGCACGCCAGGGTCCCGGCCGGCCGCCAAGCGGAGCACCCCTCGTCCGGCCACGCCGCCCAGGCCGCCGACCTGGTGACCCGTTTCGAGCGGGCCAAGGCCGCAGACGACGTGTCTGCCGCGACCTCGATCCGTGAGGAGTCGGTGCGCGCCCTCGGCGCACCCGGGGTGCCGGGCTCGACGGCCAAAACGCTTCGACGGCTTCTGAGGAACCTGCACAAGTGGATCGGTTCGCACGAGGCCGGCGACGTCCGGGGGCGGGGGGGGGGACCCCCCCGCCGCCCCGGCGGGCCGGCCAGCGCGCCCCGGCGACCCCGCAGCGGGGGCGGGCCGGCGGGAGGGCGGGGGGGGCCCCCCCAA
>NZ_JBHXMU010000038.1:68717-69592 GCF_042720685.1 Kitasatospora sp. NPDC058492 | reverse complement strand
TGCCGCCGGTGTTGCCCGCAAACATCCTTCCGCGTTCTTTATCCAATCTTCCAATTCTCCTGCTTTCCGCCGCGGGGGGCCGCCCCGCGGCGCCCCATTGGCACGCTCACGCGCGCCTTCGAGCGCCAGGACTCCGGGCCGGCTTACAGCAGGGTGGCCTCGGCGGTGCCAATGGCCTGGGGCACCGCCAGAATCGCGCCGTCGACGTAGTCGATGCCGGCCTCGGCCGCCCACTCGGCGGTCTCCCGGGCCTGGGTGGAGCTCGCCATGGTCAGGTTGACCAGGGTGCGGCCGGCCAGGGAGGAGGCGGCCGGGTCCAGCAACCTGTGCACGGCGTCGTAGTCCGAGACACGGACGACGACCAGCGGGCTCGCCTCGAGCGCGCTCCTGACCGAGCCGGCGAGGGGCGCGCCCTTGGCGACGAGCTGCTCGGCCTTGCCGGCCGAGCGGTTCCAGACGGTCGTCGGGTGGCCCTTGTCCAGGAAGACCGCGGCCGACGCCTGGCCCATCACCCGCGGTGGACGGTGCACGACCTGCCCGCCGGACCCGACGTCACGGCCGAGGCCCCGGGCGACCTGCTGGACGTCCTCCTCGCCTTCGGCGAGCCGCCCGGCAGGGTGGGCCGCCGCTGCGAACGGTGGTCCCGTGCAAGCGCATTGGCCGGGTAGGACGAGTTGGACGGGCCGACCGGCCGGTCACCAGCCGTCGGTGAGCCGGAAGGCGTGGGAGAAGGAGGCTCCGCCCGTGTTCATCCATTCGTCGAGGACGCCGTAGGTGTCGTTGCGGGCGATGAGGTCGGCACGGCCGGTGCCCCGGAAGTCACCGGCAACCGTCTGCGAGAACGGACCCCACCCGTCGGTGACGAGCACGCGGCC
>NZ_JBHXMU010000038.1:0-68619 GCF_042720685.1 Kitasatospora sp. NPDC058492 | reverse complement strand
CCGGCGAAGGTACCGTCCCCGTTACCGGGCCACATGTACAGGTTGCCCGTCGCGTCCTCCCTCGCCATCAGGTCCGCGTGACCGGTCCCCCGGAAGTCACCGGCAACCGTCTGCGAGAACGGACCCCACCCGTCGGTGACGAGCACGCGGCCGGCGAAGGTACCGTCCCCGTTACCGGGCCACATGTACAGGTTGCCCGTCGCGTCCTCCCTCGCCATCAGGTCCGCGTGACCGGTCCCCCGGAAATCGCCGGCGGTGGTCTGGGAGAACGCGCCCCAGCCGGCCGTCAGGTCGGTCCTGGCCGTGAAGGACCCGTCTCCCAGCCCCGCCCACTCGTACAGGTGCCCGTCCGAGTCGTCTCGGGCGACGAGGTCGCCGATGCCCTTGCCGTGGAAGGCTCCGGCCGTCGTCTGGGAGAAGGTGTGGGAGGGGCTGGTCGGGGCGGGCCGCGGGGCGAGGACCTCGGCGAGGGCCGTGTTCCCGTTGGTGGTGAAGTGCAGGTGGTCGGAGGAGACGTAACCGGCGAACGCGGCGCTCGGGTTGAGCGGGTCGCGGGTCGCCCGGTCGAAGTCGTGGAAGCCGTCGATAGCCGTCGTCGTGCGGATCCAGTCGTTGACGCACTGGCGCACCCGGTCCCGGGCGGCGGTGTAGTCGGTGTAGCCCTGGAAGGCGGGGATGGTGGCAACGGTGAAGCGCAGCCCGGCCGCGTGCGCGCGTGAGGCCAGCTGCTGGATCCCCGACTCGAGCGCGGAGTCGGAGGCGTCGTCCATCGTGATGTCATTGATGCCCTCGTAGAGCACGACGCTCCGCACTCCGGTCTGGGAGAGGACGTCCCGGTCGAAGCGGTTGAGCGCGCTCTGACCGAAGCCGACGCGTCCTCCCGTCCCGTCGGTGAGGATCCGGTTGCCGGAGATGCCCTTGTTGACGATGCCCTCGGGCGTCGGTCGGGCGCTGAGGGCGCGCCCGTAGTCATCGGCCCAGCGGGTGTTGGAGTCCTGGTTGGTGTGCCCGCCGTCCACCTGCGAGTCGCCGAGGGCGACCACCGTCCCGTCGCTGCCGGCGGCCGTGACGTCCAGGCCGCCGAGGAAGGCCCAGTAGGCGTACGGGGTGGAGAGGTTGGCGCCGCCCGTGTCCTGGGTGCGGTCGGCACCGTCGCCGGGGGCGGAGGTGTAGGAGGTGGTGAGCGTGTACGGGTGGTAGGGCGCGGTGGTGACCCCGTCGGGCAGCCAGAGGCTGACCAGCAGGTTCTCGTCTGCGGTGACCGGGAAGGCGACGGGGTCGCTGTAGACCTCGCCGCCGGGTGGGACGACGGTCCGGCCCGAACCACCGAACGTCAGGGTGGCCGGCGTGGCCGCCGCCGTGGCCGGATTCCCGTTCCGGGCGGAAGCCCTGTCCTGGGCCGCGACGGTGACGTGCCCGATGGTCACCGGGTCCGGGCTGAAGGTGTTCACCAGGTGGATCCGGGCGGAGCTGCCGCCGATGCTGGTGTGGACGACCATGCGCAGGGTCTGCCGCCCCGTCACGCCCGAGGATGCCGACGGTCCTGCCAGGCTCATGGCGGTACCCCAACTCCCCGTCCAGGCCGAGGACTCGGGGCGCGGCACGCCCGGGGCTGACGGGAGCGCGGCGGGGACCGGCCCGCAGCCGACGGCCGCGTTCGCCGGGGCCGCGGGCGGCAGGGCGGCGAACGCGCCGAGGACGACGGCGGCTGCCGCCATGGCGGACGGGCGGCCCCGCAGTGGGCGGTGGGTGACGTGCACAGGATTCCTTTCGCCGGGTACGGAAAACCATTCCCGCATGGCTCGGGTGACGAAGAAATGGTGGCGATCCGTTTCCCGAAGGAGGAGGTCCGAGAATGTCCGAGAAATCTCGGAGCCCGCTCGCCATCCACCATGCAATCACCGCCGGTCCGGATTTCGCCAGGAGGAACATCAGGCGGAAACCATGGGGAAGTTCCAGCAGAAACCGCGCTGTACAGGCAAGATCGGCGAGAAAGAGACGGAGTGGCTTGATTGCACGTCAGTTGACTGTCGCGCCTGACGGGATTTGCGATATACCGTCTCGGGCACTTCCCGCCCTACAATCCGCCAATCTCCTCCTGGCGTGATCACCTGCCGACCTCGAATCTCGAATGAGGGGAAATCACATGGCAATCGGACGACGGCAACTCCTCACCTCCCTCGCGCTGACCGCCCTCGCCGCACCCGTCCTGGCCAAGGGGACCGCGACTCGCGCCTCCGCGGCCACGGGTACGGGTACGGGTACGGGTACGGCCGCACGTATGGCCGCCGGCTCCGGGCCGCTGTTCATGCAGGTCGTCGCGCACGAGGACGACGACATCCTGTTCATGAACCCGGACCTGTCCAACGCCCTCGGCAACGGCACCCCGTCCGTCACGGTGTTCGTCACCGCCGGGAACATCACCGGTGACCCGTGCGTGGGCGGCTGCTGGGACCCCGCCGGCGACCCACTGCGCACCTGGAACCGCCAGATGGGCGCCGTCAACGCCTACTCCCGGATGACCGGGGTCGGCGACAACGACCCGGCGACCGACGAGATCGGGCACTGGACGGTCGAGGCGTGGACGGTCGCGGGCAAGCAGGTCGAGCGGTACATGCTCAAGGACCGGCCGGTGCACCTGATCTTCCTCAACCTGCACGACGCCGGGCTCGCCAACGTGCTGAACGGCGGCACCGACACCACGGTCGTCCCGAAGGACAGCCCGCTGTCCGGGCCGTCGACCTACACGGCGGCGGACGTCGTCGAGGTGCTGCGGCAGATCATGGTGACGTACCAGCCGACCGTGCTCCGGGCCCAGGACGAACTCCCGGACACCCGCTACAAGGACGACCACTCGGACCACATCTCCGCCGCGAAGTTCGCGGGCGTGGCGGCGAGCCAGTACGGCGGCTCGCTGATCCAGGTGAACTACCGGGACTACAACATCAGCGACTGCCCGGTGAACCTCGACCCGGCGACGACCGGCGCCAAGGGCGTGTTCGTCTCCGAGTACGCCGGCCACGACCACTCGGGGAACTACGAAACCGCCTGGTTCTCCCGGATGTACTACCGCTGGTCGCGGGGCACCTCCTGGGCCGGGCTGAACCAGGACGGCCGGCCGCAGGTCTTCGTCGTCCGGGCGGGCTCCCTCTACACGTACTGGCGTCAGGGGGACGGCAGTTGGGGCGGCCCGGCACGGTTCGCCGACCCGGGCGGGCGGCTGGCGCCGGGCATCGCGGTCGGCACCAACGCGGACGGCCGGATGGAGGTCTTCGCCCGCCGCCTCACCGACCACCACATCGTCTCCGTCCCGCAGACCACGCCCAACGGCGTGTGGCGGGACAGCTGGGCCGACCTCGGCAACCCCAACGCCGGGCTCGACAACGCGGGCCAGGTCGGCGTGCCCGCGGTGGTCGCCTCCCAGGACGGCCGGCTGGAGCTCTTCGTCAAGAACGGCGGCGGCGGCCTCAGCAGCATCCGGCAGACCAGCCCGAACGGCGCCTGGACGACCACCTGGGATGACCTGCACGGCACCGACATCCAGGACCCGGTCACCGCGATCCGCAACGGCGTCGGGAGGATCGAGGTCTTCGCCAGCACCCGCGACGGGGTCGTCAACTGGTGGCAGACCGCTCCGAACGACGCCATCAACGGCCCGGGCCCGATCCCGAACTCCCGGCCGGCCAGCCCGCCCAAGGCCGCGCTCGACCAGGACGGCCGCATCGAACTCGCCTACCGCGAGGCCGGCACCGGCGCGATGCTCGTCAGCTACCAGACCCAGCCCGGCGGACCGTGGAGCCAGTCCCCGGGCAACCTCGGCGGCCACGCAGGAGTGGGCGAGCCGGCGATGGCCAACCTCGGCGGGCGGGTCGTCCTGTTCGAGCGCAACGGCGGCGGCGGCGTGAGCACCACCGCCCAGACCGCCCCGAACTCCGGCTACGGCACCTGGCAGGACCTCGGCGGCACCGTCCTCGACTACCCGACCGCGCTCGTCGACGGCGGCGGTGTCCTCCACGTGTTCGCCATCGGCACGGACGGCCGCGTCTACTACCGCACGGGCACGACGCCCACCAACCTCGGCGGCTGGCAGGGCATGCCCCTGTGACCGCCGGTTCCGTCGGCTGGTCGGACACCCTCCCGACCGGCCGACGGGCCGGGCCCGTGGGAGCGCCCGTGGAAGCGCCGGTGGAAGCGCCGGTGGGAGCGCTCTCACGCCGTGTAGGATGGCCACTCCCCAGAGTGAGCCACACCGGAGTGTGATCATGACCCGAACTGACAGGCCGGGCCCCGGAAGCGCCCGGTCTGCCGCGCGACCGACGGTGGAGGACGTGGCCGCCCGCGCGGGAGTCAGCCGGGGAACGGTGTCCCGGGTCATCAACGGTTCGCCCAAGGTGAGCGCCAGGGCGAGGGAGGCCGTGGAGCACGCCGTCGCCGAGCTCGGCTACGTACCCAACCAGGCGGCACGGTCCCTCGTGACCTCGCGCACCGACGTCGTCGCCCTGGTCGTCCCGGAGAGCCTGGCGCGACTGAGGTCGGAGCCGTACTTCGCGGACGTCATCACCGGGATCTCCGACGAACTCGCGTCGACCGACCTTCAGTTGCTGCTGACCCTGGTCCGCAACGAGGACGAGCGCGAGCGTCTGACGCGCTACCTCACCGCGCGCCGGGTCGACGGGGTGCTCCTGGTCTCGGTGCGCCAGGACGACCTGTTGCCCGACCTGCTCGAACAGCTCGGGATGCCGGCCGTACTGGGCGGTCGCCGGTCCGAGCGCGAATCGCTGAGCTACGTCCACGCCGACAACGCCGGCGGGGCCCGGGCGGCTGTCCGGCACCTGGTCGGGCGCGGCCGCACCAGAGTGGCCACCATCACGGGGCCGCTCGCCATGGAGGCGGCCGGGGCACGCCTGGCGGGGTACCGGGAGGCGCTCACGGAGGCCGGCCTCGCCCCGGAGGACGCGCTCGTCGCCCACGGCGACTTCACCGAGGCGGGCGGCTACGCGGCGATGTGCGAGCTCCTGGCCGAAATGCCCACCCTCGATGCCGTGTTCTGCGCCTCCGACCTGATGGCCGTGGGCGCGTTCCGGGCACTGCGCGAGGCCGGGCGGCGCGTGCCGGGAGACGTGGCCGTCGTCGGCTTCGACGACTCCGTCATCGCCCGTAGCACCGAGCCGCCCCTCACCAGTGTTCGCCAACCGACCGAGGCGATGGGGCGGTTGATGGTTCAGCTGCTGCTCGAGGAGATCGCCGAACCCGGGCGGCCGCGTCGCCAGGTGATCCTTCCGACCGAACTGACGGTCCGCGCCTCGGCCTGACGGCCTCGGACGGCTTCGAACTGAATGGCCGTCACGTTCCGTTGTTCCGGTATGAGCCACTGCCGCGTGTCGCGGCTGACCTGGGCATGAGGTGCTGCTACGCTCCCGATGGGTGTGGGAGCGCTCCCACGCGCCAAGATTCTGGGGGTGACGTGTCGAAGGCACAACAAGGGGATTCGGCATTCGGGGGCATGCTGAGGACGCTTCGTCGTGAAGTGGGATTCACGCATGAGGAACTCGCCCGGCGTTCCCAGGTCAGTGTGAGGACGATCAGCGACATCGAGCGGGGCCGGGTGCGCCGACCACAGCGCCGCTCCGTCCAGCAGCTCGCAGAGGCGCTCGGCCTGGGGACCTCGCGATTGGAATGGTTTCTCCGTGCCGCGCGAGCCGTTCCCGGCAGCGGGCTCGATCAGCCGGACGGGAGCCGTCGCGAGACGCCGGCCGCCGGGGAGGTGGACGAACAGCCGTCCGCGGTGGTCGTGATGGTCCTGCCGTTGACCGCGATCGGCGAGAGCGGTCCGTGCTGTCGGCGCCGCCGACGCTGTCCGAAACCCCGCCCGGCCGGGCCCCGACACCTGCGCCGGGCCGGTTGACGGCCGTCGCGTGCGGCGGGCAGGCGCCGGCGGCCACACGTCCGCCACGAGGACGCCGAACGCGTACGCCCGCCCCACCAGCGCCGTCCGGTTGGGGACGTGCCACCGGCGGTGGGGTGGGCGGCGTCGGAGGCATGTCGGGCGGGTGTGGGCCGCTTCGGGATACGGGTGCCGGGGTGGACTGGCGAGGTTTCATCCTCTGGGTGCGGCGCGGAAGTGTGACGGGTGGTGCCTGGCGCTGAGTGATCCTGTGGGGACGAACGGTAGGTGGCTTTGATTCAACTTTCGGGCGTCGTAGTTCGTCTACCCGGAGAGCCGAAGCAGGCGGGCGACGGAGCCGTATCTGCTGTTCATTGCTTGTTTATTCCCAGAAGCCAGAGTCATTACTGATCTTCCTGACTCGGGCGGCCGGACGGTGCCTGGCAGGCAACTCTGGAGAACGCACATCATGCCGCGCAAGCCACTTGGGACCCTGGTCGCCGCCGCCGGGGCGACCGTCGGGCTCACGCTCGTCACACCGGCCCGGACCTCCGTCGCCATTGCCGCGGGGTGGGATGTGTCGGCGCAATCAGCACACCGATCGTGCGTACACCGACCCGGGTGTGGTGATGGGCGGTGCCTTCCCGGAATCGACTTCGTGAAGTCGCCGGTCGACGAGGCCGGAAAGAGCGCCGAAGTTCGGGGAAACCAGCCTGAGTTGCATGAGGGCCTGTCCAGGATGCCGCGACGGCTCGCCGTGAGCGAGTGCACCATCAGCATCTTCTGGTGAGACGAGGGCTTCCGGGGTCGACCAGCGACCCGGGCGGAGGCGGTCGCCGAGCCGTCGCGTCACAGCCGAGGCCGGGACACGGATGCGAGCCGGACAGAACCGGAGACTCCGCTTCCCGCCGTCCGTCTGACCGGCATTCTCCGAACGGCCACGCCGTTCCCGTACGTCAACACAGATAAGGCGACCGGCCCTCACCCCGGTCGCACCACCGGTCGACCGGGTTGCCTCCCCCACAGGCCTGAACCGACCGACCGCGCCAGCGCGTTCGCATCCTGTTACCCCCACGAAGAAGGAGGGTTTCCACATGACCGAGATTTCCACGCTTGCCGTCGTACGCTGCCTCGGCGGCTTTTCACTGGACTTGAGGGGACTCCCGGTCAGACGCTGGCGGGCCGGCAAGGCGCGCACGCTGTTCCTTTACCTCCTCATCAACCGGGGCCGCACGGTCGACCGCGACGAACTGCACGCCGCGCTGTGGCCCGACCGCACCCGGGCGGCGGGCTCCAGCTCGCTCAAGGTCGCCAAGCATGCGGTGCACCAGATACTCAGCGGGCAGCAGGCTGCGGAGGAGCAGCCGGCCGCGGAGATCGTCTGCAGCGAGTACGGGTACTCCCTCAAACTCCATGACGCCTGGCTGGACTTCGAGGAGCTGGAGCGGCTGTGCAACGAAGGGCACCGGGCGGCGGCCCGAAGTGATCCGCGCGCGGCCGCGGAGCACTACCGCAGGGCGCTGGATCTTCACACCGGGGACTTCCTGCCCGGTGAGACCGCCGACTGGGCCAGGGAGCAGCGGGACTGGGTACGGTCCCTCGCGCTGGGAGCGGCGGACTTCCTCCTCCAGGAGGCACTGGACCGGGGCGAGTTGCCGAAGGTCATCGACATGTGCCGCCGCACGCTGGACATCGACCCGTACCAGGAGGACGTCTACCGGACCCTGATCCAAGTTCACGGCGACCTGGGCCAGTTAGGGCAGGCCAGGTCCTGGTACAAGCTGTGCCGGGCCCGGATGTCGGATGGTCTGGACATCGATGTCAGCCCTGACACCCAGCGGCTTCTGGATCGGGTTCTGCGCACCCAGGACGCGTCCGCCCGGACTGTGGACCAGGCCCCCGGCCCACGCGTAACCAATGCATAACTCACGCATAACCAGCTCATAACCAGCGCATAACCACCCTGTCTAGACTCCGAAAACCGCGACCGGTCAAGGAGATTGGGGTAACCGTGCTGGAGACGAACCAGGGTTCCGTTCTTTCGGTGGAGAATCCCGGTGTTGGTGCCCCAGCCGATGCCGGGCCCCTGATCGTCGGCATCGGGGGCACCGTCCGCTCCGGTTCCTCGACGGAACGGGCGGTCCGGGCGGTACTCGCGGCCTCCGCTTCGGCGGGGGCCCGGACCCTGCTGCTGGGTGCCGAGGAACTTCAACTGCCGCTCTACGCACCGGGGGAGTCACTGCGCACCCCGGCGGCCCGGCGGCTGGTCGAGGCCGTCGCCCTCGCCGACGGCCTGGTGATCGGCACGCCCGCGTACCACGGGGGAGTTTCCGGTCTGGTGAAGAACGCCCTCGACTACCTGGAGGACCTGCGCGAGGACGCGCGTCCCTATCTGCACGGCCGCGCCGTCGGCTGTGTCGTCACCGCACGCGGGACGCAGGCCGCTTCGACGCTGGCGGGGCTGCGCTCCGTCGTGCACGCCCTGAGGGGCTGGCCCACTCCCCTGGGAGTGGCCATCAACACGGAGAGCGTCACCCTGGCGTCCGACGACAGCGCCGGCGACAGCACCGGCGACCCGCATCTCACCGCGCAACTGGCCACCGTCGGACGGCAAGTGGTCGAGTTCGCCCGGATGCGCACGCCGGTCGGCTGAGCGCCCGGGGCCTGCCGCCGACCGCGGCCGCCCACCGTACGTCCCCCGTACGTCCGCCGTCACGATTCCCGCCCACCCCTTTGGTTCCGGCTGCCCTGACGCCGGATCCTTCGCATCCGCATTCCCACGTCCGACCGTGATTCCGAATGGAGCGCGCCATGGAAGACACCGCGAAGTCCACCGCGAAGTCCGCAGAGCCCGAGCAGACCGCCGAGGGGACGGAAGCCCCCCAAGCGGAAACCGCCGGGGCCGAAACCGCCGAGGACACCGAACTGGACGCGCTGGACGAGCTGGACGACGTCGACTTCGACCTCGACGAGGTCGAGAACAAGATCGCGCCGCTCGCCCTCGCCACCACCGAGCCCTCGCGATGGTGACGCGGGCGGCCGAGGTGAGCCGCGCATCCACCGCCTCCGTCCTGGTCGACGTGAACACCGGCCCGGCCGCCTCGTACAGCGGGCTGCGGGCGGGCATCGACGCCCTGCGCGCCGAGGGCGCCGACTTCACCGGGCTCGCGGCCGGGCACCCGTCCGAGTGGGCGGAGCTCTTCCCCGCCGAGACCGCGCCCGGCACCGCGCCGCTGGAGGAGATCGCGCTCGCGCCGTCCGAGCGGCGGCTGCACCGGGAGAGCGAGCAGGTCTACCGCGTGCTGACGGTGGCCGCGACCGCCCTGTGCACGGGCACCGCGCAGCTCGGCAGGCCCCTGCTGCTCAGTGGGATGGGCGGCACCGACCTGTCCTCGCTGCGCGGTTTCATGCGGGCGTTCGAGCACGCGCAGCTCGTCGAGGGCGCCGAACTGCTGCTGGACGCGCCGACCTCCGTGCGCGAGCCGGTCGGCCGGTACGCCGACTACCGCGGGGAGCGGGTGCGCTGTCTGCGCCGCATGGGGCTGCCGGTCACCGAGGGCGACCTGGCCGTGGACCTGGGTACGGCTCCCGACGCCGGATTCGAGCCGGTGTCCGAGGAGGGCGAACTGTTCCTGCGGGCGAGGGACTCCGAGGGCTCCGCCGTGGACCGGGTGGCCGCCGCACTGGCCTACTGCCGCCGGGCGTTCTTCTCCACGAACTGGGAGGGCATGGCGGTCGTCGCCGAGGAGGCGATCGGGCTGCTCGCCGGCATCCCCGAGTCGGGCGTACCCGGGCTGCTCGCCGAGGCGGAGCGCGAGGAGGAGCTCGTCCACGCCATCGAGTTCGAGACGGCGATCCTGCGCGGCACCGCCGACGTACGCGGTTTCCTGCTCAAGGTGCTCGGCATCCAGGCGGGCTTCCGCGGGGACCAGGACACGGCCCTCGCCTGCTTCCGGGCCATCCGGGAGGACGCCGCCGGCCTGTCCCCGGAGCTGCGTGCCCAGTCGCACCTGTACTCCGCGCTCACCCTGTCCAAGCGCAAGAACCGGCTGGCGGAGGCGGTCGCCGAGGTCGAGCAGGGCTTCGAGGTCGTCGGGGAACGTCCGGGCGAGCCCGAGAGCGTACGCCGCGAGCGCGGCTGGCTGCACAACCTGCGCGGGCTGACCCTGTTCGCGGAGCGGCGGCTGGGGGCGGCCTTCGAGCACGAGAAGCAGGCGCTGGCCTGCATGGCGGGTCTGACCGACGCCAGTGCCGCGCATCTGCGGATCAACCTGTACTCGAACATCAGCGTGCTCCAGGAGAAGGCGGGCAAGCACGCCTCGGCCCTGGCGACCTGGGAGAAGTTCAAGCAGGCCGCCGGCTCGTCGAACGCGGGCTTCCGCAAGCACCACGCGTACCGCAGCGCCGGGCTGCGGCTGCTCGTCGGCGAGCGGGACGCCGCCCTGGCGGACCTGGACACCACGCTGGTGAACGCGGCCGAGCTGGGTGACCGCTTCCACGAGACCGAGGTGCGCCTCGAACTGGGCATGCTGCACGCCTCCGGCGGTGACGCGAGGACGGGCGCCGAGCAGTACGAGCGCGCCGAGGCCGCGGCGCGGCTGCTGGGCGACCCGTACCGCATCGCGCTGGCCCAGGCGGGTCGGGTGATGACGACCGGCTCCGTGACCGCGGCCGGGTCGGTGGCGGCCATGGCGCCGCTGAGCCTCACCCGTCCCGGTGCGGCGGACGCCCTCGCCAAGGCCGTCGCCGACGGCGGTGACCTGCAAGGGCTGCTGCCCAAGCCGCGGACCAAGCTCAACCGCCCGTTCGACCTGATCAACTTTCAGGACTGAGGCCATGACGGACCATGCGACCCAGGGGGAGACGGGACAGCGGGCCAGGTGGCAGCTCTACGATCGGCTGCTGCTGCGCAGGGCGGGCTTCGGTATCGGCCTGCTGACCGCTCTCGGCGACGGGCCGGCGGGTGCCGCGGCCGCGGAGTACCGGGAGGCGGTGGCGCGGTTCGAGCAGAGCCGCGCCCGGCTCCAGGAGGCGATCGCCGAGGCCGTCACCGGCGCCGACCGCGAGCGGGACCGGGCCGGACTGCGCGAACTGTCGAAGCTGCGCGGCCGGGTGGGCCGCCGGCTGCCGGTGGAGCACGACCCGCGCGGCGGCGACGTGGCATCGGCGGTGGCATCGGCGTTGGCGGTGGCATCGGCGGTCGACGGCTACCGCGCGGCGCACTCCGCTCAGCAGCAGGCGGGCGAGCGGCTGACCGCCGCGCTGGGTGAGGAGGTGCTGCGGCGGCCGGAGCGGGTCCGCGACGTGCTCCGCGACGAGCGGGTGTGCGACGCCCTGCTCCAGCTGTCGCCGTCCTTCCACACCGAGGCGGTGCGCTGGGTCGACGGCTGGCAGCAGCAGGACAGCGCGACGGGGCGCAACCGCGCCAAGGACCGGTCCTTCTACCGCCGCGTCTACCTGTACGGCCAGCGGCTCGGCGCGAAGAACGAGACGACCAGCTTCTTCGGTCCGCTGGTGCACGGCAGGGTCGACCGAGGGGCCGAGGGCACCGCACTCGGCCCCGAGACGGCCTGCGGCTACCACGTCCTGGAGGCGCAGACCGCGTTCTGGGCGGTGTGCGAGCTGGCCAAGCTCATCGGCACGGACCCGCAGGTCCGGGACCGCCCGCCGGTGGCCTGGATACCGTCCTGCCGCAGGACACCGAGCGGGGCACCGGGCGGGGCACCGGGGACGGCGCCGGGGTCGGGGACGATCCAGTCCGCCGACGGCCGCCGGATCACCCTGTCCGGGGTGCGCTGGCAGCTCGCCGAGGCCGTCGACGGGCGGCGTTCCCCCGCCGAACTGGCGGCGCTGGCGGGACTCGACCTCGCGCAGACGCGCCGGGTCCTGGACCGGCTGCGGCAGGCCGGGGCCGTCCGGCTCTGGCCCGAGCCGCCGTCCACCGCGGCGCGGCCGCTGGACTGGCTGGTCTCCTGGGCCGACCGCTACGCGCAGGACACCGCCTGGCCGGCACGGCTGCGGGAACTGCGCGACCTGGGCGACGCCTACGCGGCGGCCGACGGCCACCGTGCCCGGGCGGTCGCGCTGGAGCGCGTCGAGGAGTGCTTCACCCGGCTCACCGAGGTCGACGCACGTCGCGCCGGCGGCCGGATGTACGCGGACCGGCTGGTGGTGTCCCTGGACGCCAAGGGCGACCAGAGCCCGGTGGTGGTCGGTGGCGACGTGGCCGGGCGCTGGGAGTCCGAGCTCAGCCCGGTGCTGGACGTGGCCGCCCGCTACGGCGAGCTCCAGCAGCACGCGGCGGCCGAGCTGTGCGCGGGGATCCTGCGCGAGGCGGGCGGCGGCGCCATGCCGTACGACGAGCTGATCCGCCGGATGCGCGCCTCCGTCGAGGCGGGCGGTCTGGACCGGCTCGCCGGGCCGCTGATCGGGTTCAAGCGGGACTACGCGGCGCTGGTGGAGTCCGCCGTGCAGGGCCAGGAGGCCCGGCTCTCCCCCGCCGAGCTCGCGGGGTTCGCGCCCGAGCCCGGCCGGCCCCGTTTCGTCAGCCCGGATCTGATGCTGGAGAGCCGGGAGGACGGCGGCGAGCTGCTGGTGCTGGGCGAGCTGCACCCGTACGTCTTCGCCTGGGGTTCGCAGGGGCTGTTCAGCGACGAACAGGACCGGATGCTGGGCGACTTCGAGGCGGGTCTCGAACCGTGGGGCGGCCCCGAGCGGCTGGCCACGGTGATCCGCCGCAGGCGCCACAAGGGCCTGGTGGCCGACTGGTTCCCGGGCCGCTTCATCGAGATCACCTCGGTGGCCACCGACGACCGGGAGCGGACCGTGCCACTGACCGATCTGACCGTCGTCCTGGTGGACGGCACGCCCCGGCTGCGCACCCCGGACGGTGAACTGACCCTGTACGCAGGCGAGGACGACCATGTGCACCTGCGGGCCTTCGCCGCACCCGGGGTGGGGCTGCCGCTGGTGCGGATCGGGGACTTCGCGCCGAGGATCGTGGTCGGCGACCTGCTCGTGCAGCGGGCGCGCTGGTGGTTCGACCGGGCCGACCTCGGGGTCGACGCGGCGCGCGACCCCGCCGCCGCCTTCCTCGCCGTCCAGTCGCTGCGGGCCCGGCACGGAGTGCCCCGGTTCTGCTTCGCCTCCCTCGCGCACGAGCCGAAACCGGTCGGGATCGACCTGGACAGTCCGCTGGCCGTCGACGCACTGGTGGCGATGGTGCTGGCCGGTGACAGCGCGACGGTGTCGCTGGCCGAGATGAGGCCGGCGCCGGACGCGCTGTGGCTGCGCCACGGCGGGGCCCCCGTGACCTCGGAGTTCCGGATCGCCATGAAGCGAGCATCGTCATGACCCACCGATCCGACCGATCCGACCAAGCCGACCGATCCGAGCTGTCGCCACAGGAATCGACGGCGCGGCGGCACGGCTGGGAGCTGCTGCCCACGGTCGTCCTGCGCAGCGCCGGGTTCCCCTGGCAGATGGTCGAGCGACTGGCCTGTGAACGGACCCGTCTGCTCATCGAGGAGCTGTTCGCCCTGGAGGCCCGGTCGGCCGACGTGGCATCACGGCTGCACCCGGCGGGGCGGCTGTCCCGGGGCCAGCAGGCCAAGTTGCGCGGTCTGCGGCCGCTGCCCGCGTCGGACAACCTGCCCGCCGACTGGCTGGCCGAGTGGAACGCCGCGGCGGAGCGGGTGAGCGCGGTGCGGGAGCGGTTCGCCGCCACCGTCGAGGCCGACACGGCGGCGGTCGACGAGGCGCTCGCCGCCGTCCGCACCGATCCGCGGGTCAACGACGCCATCGTCTGCTCGTCGCCCGCCGTCCACCGCGATCTCGCGCGGGGTGCGGCCGGCGGCCGGATCCGGCGCCAACTCGCCTCCTACGCACAGCGGCTGGCGTCCAAGAGCGAGACGATGAGCTTCTTCGGGCCCATCAACTACGGCAGGCTCAGCCCCGGCTCCGACGCCGCCACGGCGCTGGACTGGGAGGGCCACACCGCGATCCCGGTCCGCCAGGCGCACACCGCGGCCCGGGTCAACGACGCCGTGCAAGGCCTGCTGCTGGGCGATCCGGCGCTGGCCGAGCGGCTGGCGCCGGTGCGCAAGACGATGACGGGGCCGCCCCGCGGCACGGGCGTCGGCGCGGCGCTGCTGCGGGAGGCCGACGGCGTACGGACGGTGGCCCGGATCGCGTCCGGGTGCGGCGCCGGCGCCCTGGAGGCGGTGGAGGCGTTCGCGGCCGCCGTGGCGAAGGGGACGCTGACGCACACCCTGTGCCCGCCGGCGACCGTGGTCGACCCGCTGCGCTGGACCCTGGAACGCATCGACGCCTCGGACACCGAGACGGCCGCCCGCGCGGCCGGGGTGCGGGCGCTGCTGGTGAAGGTGCTCGCACTGCTCGACGGCTACCCGTCGGCGCCGCCTGAGCGGAAGCTGACCGTCCAGGCCGAACTGGAGGCGCTGCTGCCCGTCGCCGACCGCTCGGCGGAACGCGGCCGCTTCTACAACGACCGGGTCATCATCCACGAGGCCGCCGTCGGCACAGCCCGGCTGGAGGTCCGCGGACCGCTGGCCCGCGACATGTGCGACGCCGTCGCGCCGGTGCTCGACCTGCTGGCCCACGAGGCCGAGGCGACCCGCGTACGCACCAACCGGGCGGTCGCGGCCCGGCTGGGAGCGGGACGCATCCCGCTGCTGCGGGCGCTGCGGGAGTGCGCGGACCTCGACATCGAGCCGGGCGGAGAGCTCGGCGCCGAACTGAGCCGGGTGATCGGGGCCGAAGGCGCGGACCGGGCCGAAATCGACGTGGCCGGGCTGCTCGCCGCACCGCCGCCGCCCGCCGCCCCGGTGCTGTGCTCCATCGACGTCCTGATCGCGGCTCCCGACCTGGCCGGATACCAGCCGGGGGTGACCCCGCTCATACTCGGCGACATCCACGACGCGGCGCTGCTCACCCCGTGGGCGCTGCAGTTCCATCCGGACGCCGCGGCGCTGCTCGCCGAGCGGGACGCCGGGGTGCGCCGGGCCCTGGGCGACCAGGTGGCCGTCAATGTGATCTCCCGTCGTACGACCGGGCTGCCGCCGCTGGAGTTCCCCGGGGTGGTGCTCGAACTGGGCGGCATCGCCGGCCCGGACCGGGAGCGGATCGGCCTGGACCAGCTGTGGCTGGAGAGCGACGGCGAACGGGTCGTCCTGCGCGGCGACACCCACCCCGGCCGGAGCCTGCTGTTCCACAACGGCGAGCTCGACACCGCCGTGCACACCGCGCTGGCACTGCCCCGGATCCGCCGCCCGGTGCTGCCGGACCTGCCGCACGTGCCGCGGCTGCGCTGGGGCAACGTCGTGTTCTCGCGGCGCCGCTGGGCGCTGCCGAGCGCGGCGCTGCTGGAGGCGCACGGCAGCCAGCGCGACGCCGAGCGGCTGCTCGCCACGGCCCGGCTGCTCCGGGAACGGGGCCTGCCCGACCGCTTCTTCGCGAAGTCACCGGCCGAACGCAAACCGGTGTACGTGGACACCGCGAGCCCCGAACTCCTCAAGGGCATGGCCCGGCTGGCGGGCACGGCGGAACAGCTCCTGCTGTCCGAGACGCTGCCCGCACCCGAGGACGCCTGGCTGCGGGACGGCGAGCTGCGCTTCGCCTCCGAGCTGCGCTGCGTGTATCTGCGGGGCGGTGGTGAGCGGTGACGCGCCGGGTGGTGCTCCCTCCCCTGTTCGATCCGAGTCTGGAACCGGAGCTCGGGCCGGACGACCAACTGATCGACGTGAACGCGCACTTCGTCGCACGCCTCGCGGACACCGGGGCACTCGCCGCGCTGGCCGACGACTACGACCTCGGCAGGCGCGGCGGGAGCGACCCTGCAGAGAACCGGACCAGGGCGCTGTTCGCTCGGGCCGCCGCGAGGGTCACCGCACGGGTCACCGCACGGGGCGGCCAGGCCGCGGGCCGGCTGCGGGCCATGGGCATGGCGCTACGGCTGGCGGGCGAGGCCGATCCGGCCCTGCGGCTGGCCGCGGACGACGTGGAACTCGTCGGCGGCACCACCGAGTGCGGGGCCGATGTGGTGCTGGCCGCGCAGCGGACCGAGCTGCTGGGGCCCGAGGCGCGGTGGACGCGTGCGGCGGCCCCGGACGGGCGGGTGCACCTGGTGATCGAGACCGACCAGCAACTCCCGGCGGCCGCGGTGCTCCTGGATGCGCTCGGCCCCGCACGGGTCGTGCTGTGCGGGCGTTTCGCCACCGCGCACCGGAAGGCGCTGCGCGCGCTCGCCCCGTTCTCGGCGGCGGCGGGCTTCGACGACTGGGCGCCGGCCTGGCGGCTGGGCAAGGAGTGGTCGGGGGACGGCACGCCGGTCCGCTGGGTCCGCCGCGCGGCCGACTGGCCGGCCGGCGCCCCCTGGGCGGGCTGGCTGGCCCCGGACGAGGCGGCGGCGCTGCCCGCCGGGGCGTGGCGCGAGTGCCGGGGCGCGGCGCTGACCGTGGCACGGCTGGAGTCCTGGGCCGAGGTGACGGGGGCGGACGGCCGCCGTACCGATCTGCGGACCGTCCTGGACGCGGTGGACGGGGCCCTGCTCCGGGTCGAACTGCTCGTCGGGGCGCCCGGGGTGAGTGCCGAGGAGACGGCCGGCACGGCGCGGAGCCTGCTGTCCGGGCCGGGGCCCCGGCTCGCGGGGCTCAGCCCGTTCCGGCTGCCGACGGCCCGGGGCGGCGCGGCACCGCAGGCCTGGGGCGGCGTGCCGCTGATCCGGCACACGACCCCGGGCAACGACCTGCCCCGCTGGGACCGGTTCAGCGGGCCCGGGACACTCGACGAAACGGCGCGCACCGCGGCGATCGGCGCACTCAACGCCGAACTCGGCGCCGTGGCCGACCTGTTCCCCGGCCGGTTCGCCTGCTGCGTGCTCGCCGCACCGGACGGGACGACGGTGTGGGAGCCGTCGGCCGCCGTCGTCGCCGGGGAGGGGCCCGGCCCGGACGGCCAGGGCCCGGGTTCATTCGTGGTGAACCTGCGGACGGGCAGCGCGTTCCGGCTGCATCCGAAGCTGACGCCGGTCGTGGAGCGGCTCTCGTCCGGCGACACCGCCGTCCTGGACCGGATCAGCGACGGTGCCCGAAGGAAACTGACCGACCGGCTGGTCCAGGCCGGTGTGATGCGGAGGAGCCAGTGAGCCGACAGTGGCGCATCGGGCGGGAGTTCATCCTGCGCCATGCGGGAATGCCGTTCGACTGGCTGGAGGAGCTGGGCGCGCCCCACTCCCTGCTGGAACTCGCGGACGAGCTGCTCGACCGCGAGCGGACCGTCCTGGAGTTGGTGGAGACGCAGTTCAGCGGGCCCCGCGCCGAGTCGCTGCGCTCCGACGTGCTGCGCGGACGGGCGCGGCAGCTGCCGGCGTCGTCCGGCGGGCCGCAGTGGAGCCGGGCGGTGAGCGCCTGGGCCGACGCCTGGGAACGCTACGCGCTCGCCTGCCGGCAGGCCGACGACGAGGCCGGAAAGCGACTGCGGGATCTGCTGGCGGATCCGGGGGTCTCCGAGGCCGTGTTCCTGTCCAACCCGGACGCGTACCGCAACATGCTGCTCCCGCTGCTGGCGTACGAAGGCCCGCTGACCTCGCGCTGGCGCCGGGTGCGCCGGCAGATGTTCACGTACGTGCAGCGGTTCTGCGCGAAGAACGAGACGGTGAGCTTCTTCGGGCCCATGGCGTACGGCACGGTGGGCGAGGGCGAGGGCGCCGTGCTGCGCGACGGCGTGCCCCGCGTCCGCCGGGTGTTCTTCTCGCACTGGGCGGCGCGTGCGCTGGCCACGGCGATCGCCCGGGACCCCAGGATCCTTCCGCACCTCGCGTTCCACTCCACCGGACGGGGTGACGCGGCGCGGGAGCCGCTGCTGCCGCTCGTGGCCCCGGACGGAACGGTGTTCCGCGACGTGGTGCGCGCCGCCGGGCAGCCGGCCCGCGACGTGGCCAGGACGCTGATGCGGCTGGTGGCCGAGGAGGCCGTCACCATCGGCCTCGGCGGCGGCGACTACGACCTGGAGCCCCTCACGACGCTGCGGGACCAGCTCTCCGCACTGCCCGCCTCACCGGCCCGCGAGCTGTGGCTCGACCGGGTGGCCGAACTCGCCTCCCTCATCGACGAGTTGGCGCAGGCGCCGCTGGAGCGCAAAGCGGCCGCCGTCGCCGCCCTGGAGGAACGGTTCACCGAGTTCACCGGCAGGCCGGCCAGGCGGGGCGCCGGTGCGGCGTACGCCGACCGCGCCGTGTTCTTCGAGGAGTGCGCGTCGCCCTTCGCGCTGACCCTCGGAGCCGGGCTGGTCGGCGACTGGGAACGGCAGCTCGCCCCCGTGCTGGAGGTGTGCGCCGCGCACGGGCAGGCCGCCCAGCGCGCCGCGGCGGCCGCAGTGCGCGACGCCTTCACGGACGGCGCCGCAGGAGCGGCGGGACCAGCCGGGGCACCGGCGGCCACGGAGTTGGACCTCCTCACGTACGCGACCCGAGCGGCCGCGAGCCGGTCCGACTCGACCAGCACCTTCCAGGCGGCCCACGCACCCGTCTACCCCGGCGCCGGCTGGCGGGCCGAGGTCGAGCGGCTGACCGAGGAGGCCGGGGCGCTGGACGGCGACCGGTACGCGGTCATCGACCTGTGCCCCGCGGCGCCGGACGCCGCCGGGCTCGGCGCGGACGCCCCGCTCGTCCTCTCCCGCGCCCACCACCACCTGCTGGTGCGCAGCTGGCTGGGCACGATGCACCCGGATCCGGACCGACTCGGCGCGGACGCCGCCGCCTGGACGGCCGCGCAGGACGGCACGGTCGTCGGCCTCGACTTCGGGCGCCGCAACAAGGGCTACTACCGCTTCCCCGGCCGTGAGGTCGCGATGCGCCCGCTGACCTGGACCGACCACGACCAGCCGGAGCTGCTGAAGCCGGAGGACCTCACCGTCCGCATCGGGCCGCACGACGTCACCCTGCACGATCCGGACGGCAAGACCGTCAGCGCGTACGTCCCGCTGAGCGACTTCGTCAAGTACGCCCCGATCGCCGCCCTTTCGCATCCGCAGGTGCTCCACCCCACCTTCACCACCGAGGACGCACAGCCCGAAGTGGCCCTGGGATCGGTCGTCCTGCAGCGGTCCCGGTGGCAGGTGCCCACCGCGGCGCTCGCGGCACCGGAGCCCGAGGCGCGGTTCCTCGCGCTGCGCAGGCTGGCCCGGGACACCGGAACGCGGTTCGTCTTCTGCCGCAGCGCCCATGAGCGCAAGCCGTACCTGATCGACCTGGCCTCACCGCTCGCGGCGGACCTGATCAGCCATGTGGCGCGCGGCGCCGAGCAGTTGGGCGTGGAGCGGATGGCACCGGGGCCGGACGAGCTGTGGCTGCGCGACGGCGAAGGCCGGCGCTACACCAGCGAGCTGCGGATGCAGATCATCGGCAGCGACGACAGCAGCAGCGGCAGCAGGAACAGCAACGGCAGCACCAACAGCGACGGGAGCAGCACGCGATGACGCACACCACGCTCTTCGCCGAGCACTCGCTGCGGATGCGGGCCGACGTGCTCCCGGACGGCACCGTCTCCACCGAGCGGACCTCGGTGCGCGGAATGAGCGTCGAACGGCACCTCGACCGGGGCTTCACCGAGCACCGCTTCGCCGACGGCGACGACCTGCTGGCCTCGGGCGCCGCCGGAGCGGCCCCGGAGGCCGCCGACGCGCTGCGCGAGGTGCAGGAACGGCCGCTGTTCGAGCTGACCCCCGAGCTGCGCGCCGAGCTCGCCGGGATCGCCGCCGAGACCGGCGCGGAGCTGACCCTGGGTGTGGCCCAGCAGCACGTCGCCGCCGGCGGCGCGGACCGCGTCGCCACCACCGAGCGGATCGTCACGACCCTGGAGACCAGGCTGACCGGTGACGACGGCACCGTCCACTCCCGGTCGCTGCTGTGCGCCCCTGCGGGGTCCGACCCGGGCGGGCTGCGGGACGCGGCCGTGCGGACGGCCGAGGCGGTGCGCGAACGCCTCGCACTGCCGCTCGCCACCGAACTCCCGGACGGCGCCGACCTCGTGCTGCTGCCCGGCCTCGCCGGGGCGTTCTTCCACGAGATCGTCGGGCACCCGATGGAGGCCGACGTGGTCGCGTCCGGAACGAGCTACCTCGGGGCGTGCGCCGGGCGGCCGGTCGCACCCGCGTGGCTGTCGGTGCTCGACGGCGGTGCGCACGACGGGCCGGGCTACCGCAGCCCGTTCGACGACGAGGGCACCCCGTGCCGCACCCTACGGCTGATCGACCGGGGCACGGTCGGGCGGCCGATGACCGACCGGGCGCTCGCCGCCCTGCTCGGCGGCGGCCCCGGCACGGGCCACGGGCGCAAACAGAACTACCGGCACCCGGCGATCCCCCGGATGACCCACACCGTGGCCCTGATCGAGCCCACGGCCGAGCCGGAGCCGCCCTCGGGCGACTGGATCGCCCCGTACGGGCTGCGGCTGGACATGATGAACATCGCCTCGGGCGCCTTCGTCTTCCACGCCCCGTTCTCCCTGCTGCACCGCGTCGACGGCAGCACCGCCCGGCTGGGCCCGCTGACGGTGACCGGTGACGGAGCGCGGGTGCTCGCAGGCCTGCGGCCCTACGAGCACCGGGTCGCCGCCTACCTGCGGGCCACCGGGGGCTGCGGGAAGCTGGGGCAGTACCCGGTGCCGGTGTCGTTCGCGAACGCCGGGTTCCGGCTGCCGGCCGGGCTCGTCGGGCTGCGGGCGGTGGCCCGTGGCTGAGACCAGGACCCGTGCCTCCGGAATCGTCACGCCCACCCGCGGCGCGCCGCGGCTGACCGTCTCGCTCGACACCCTGCGCCTCGAACGGGACGCGACGGGCCGGGTCACCGGCTCCCGGCGGGTCACCGGGTCGCCGGACCAGGACGCGGGCAAGGAGACCGGGCTGCTGCTCACCGAGGCGGCCGAACGGACGGCGTCGGCCGTCGCCGGGCTCCAGAGCGCGGTGGCGCAGATCCACGAGTGGCGTGACGGCGACGGCCTGCCGGTGTCCCGGCGGGCCGAGTTGCTGGCCCGCGTCGAGACCCCTGGCGGTCCCGTACTGCTCGGCACCAGCGGCCCGGGGGATCCGGCCGGGCTCGTGGACGCCCTGCCCTGGGACGAACTCGGGGCGCTCTCGGGGCCGTTCGTACCGGCCGACCCGCCGGGCGACTGGCGCGAGCGGCCGCTGCTGCTGCGGCCGTCCGCGGCGTCGGTGCTGGTGGCCGGTGCGGCCTTCTCGCTGACCTCGCGCGGGGGGCGCGCGACCGCCGCCCGGCTGGCGGGGCGGCGCATCCTGCCGCAGCTGACCCTGACCGATCTGCCGTCGGCGCTGGACGGGTCGGGGCAGGACGCTTCGGGGCTGGACGACCGGGGCGACCCGGCGCTGCCCACCCTCCTGGTGGACGGCGGCCGGATCTGCCCGCCGCCCCCGCTCGCCGAAGGCATCGCGCGCGGCCGGGCCGTGTGGGACCACGACACCGGCGGGTTCGGCCCGCCGCCGCTGGCCCGGCTCGAACTCGACGGGCCCCGGGCCGAGGTGCCCCCGGACGCGGTGGAACTCGTCTGGTGCGTGGAAGGCCTCCAGCGCTACCACGGCGACGGCACCGTCCGGCTCCAGTGCCTGGCCAGGGTCGCGGACCGGCCCGGCGGCTGGTTCCGCCTCGCCTTGCGGGGCAAACCCGTCCATCTGCTGCGCCAGGCCCGCGGCCTGGCCGGCCCACCCATGGCTGTCCACAGCGACAGCGACGTGACCACCCGCTCGCTGGTACTCGCCGGCGCGGCCGAAATGGAAGGTGCAGGACATGCCGTCGTCACCGTCATCACCCCCTGACTTCACGCTCATCGGCGGAGGGATCGTCGGCGCCTGCCTCGCCGAGGAGTTGAGCGACAGCGGGGCGTCCGTCCGGGTGCTCGACTCCGGTGCCGAACCCGGGCACTCGACCAACCGCGCGGCGGGGGTGGCGGTCCCCTCGCTGCGCTACCTCACCGACCGGGAGTTCTACGACTGGCTGCGGACCGCCAAGCGGGACCTGGACGCCGACGTCGCCCGGCTGGAGCCGGAGTACGGCGCGTTCAGCGTGGCCAGGCCCATCCTGCGCGCGCTGCGCGAGACGGACGTCGAGGCCCACGGCGACGTGCTGAGCGGGCTCGGCGTCGGCGACTGGGTGGAGGGCGACGCCCTCGCGCAGGCCGCGCCCGGGCTCAAGCTGCCGACCAGCAGGCGCTACCTCCTCGACCCGGACGGGCTGATGATCGACGGCCGCCGCTACCTGGACGCCGTACGGCGCCGGTGCCTGGCCCGGGGCGTCGACTGGCAACAGGGCGTCACGGTCCGGGAAGTACGCGAGGAGGGCGCGGCCGTCTCGGTGCTGACCTCCGACGGGACGCTCCGCGCGGACCGGGTGGTGATCACCGCCGGCGCCTGGAGCTCGGGCAAGGGCCTGGCCGAGGCGACCGGAGTCCGGCCGCAGCGCGGGCAGATGGCGGTGCTGCGGACCGGCGAGGAGCTGAACTGCATCCTGTCCTCCGCCTACTACCTCGCGCCCGGGGTCGGTGACGACGTGATCGTCGGTGCGACGGAGGAGGACACGGGGTTCGCCGAGCACGTGACCACCCAGGGCATCGCCAACCTGCTGCGGTTCGCCACGACCGTCATGCCGGGGCTCGCGGACTCGGTACCCGTGGAACTCCGCGCCGGACTGCGCCCGGTGTCCGGCACCGGACGGCCGCTGGCGGGCGCGCTGCCCGGCCACGAGCGGATCTTCCTGTCGGCCGGCCACGCCGGGCACGGGCTGCTCTCGGCGCGCGCCACCGGCAAGGGCATGGCGGCCGGCCTGGTCGGCGACGACTGGGAGACCCTGCCGTACAGCATGTGCCCCTCGCACGCCCTGGGCGGTGCCTCCTGATGCGCATCGACCACGTGATCCTCGGCGCGCGGACCATCGAGCCGCTGCGCGAACTGCTGTGGGACGAGTACGGGTTCGGCATCACCGACGGCAGCCCCAACCCGGACGGCACGGCGAGCTGGGTGGTGCCCTTCGACACGCCCGACGTGCAGTACCTGGAGCTGCTCGTCACCCACGACGAACGGCGGCTGGCGGGCGAGGACTTCGGCCGGCTGTTCCTGGAACGGACGGCGGACGGGCCGGACTTCCTCAACTGGGCGGCGCTGACCGACGACATCGAGTCCACCGCACGCGCGGTGGAGACGGTCACCGGAGCGGATCCGGACCTCTTCCGCGGCGAATCGGTCCGGGCCGACGGAGGGAGCGTGCCGTGGGCGGAGGCGGCGTTCGACCTGTCGTGGCGCAGCCGGGTGCTGCCGTTCTTCCTGAGCTACGGCGACCCGCAGGCGCGCGCGGCACGGGTGCCGGGCGATCTCAAGGCGGCCGGGCACCGGGTCTGCCCGACGTCGCTGCGGCGCCTTGAGACGGGCCCGGCGCGGGAGCCTGAGCGGGCTTGGGCGGACCGGTGGCCCGGACTCGCCGCGCTCGACGTCCTGGTCGACCCCGCGGCCGGTCCCCGCATCTCGGCGGTGCACATCGACACCGCCGAGGGCGAGACGGTGGTGCGGCTTCCGTGACCCCCGCACGCCCCGCACCCGCGGGGGCACCGGGCGGCCTTTGCCGCAGCACCGCCGCGGCCGGGGCGTCCGGGCCTGCCCGGCCGGGCAGGTCCGGACGGCGGCGGTCAGCCGGCCGTGCGGCCCGCGTCAAGACGAGCAGTGCGGCCCGCGTCCCGACGAGCCGCGTGGGCCGTGAGCAGCCGCTCCCGGGCCTGGTCGTCCTCGGCGGCCTGCACCGCCGTCCAGGCCAGCGCGACGGACGCCTGGAGCAGCGCCCGGTCGGCGGCCGGGGCCACGCAGGCCCGGGCGAACTCCGGCTGGTGGTTGACCGCACCGCCACTGTCGATGCCGATGCTGGGGTGCACGCTGGGCAGGACCCGGCTGACGTTGCCCATGTCGGTGCTGCCGGTGGGCATCGCGCGCTCCTCCTCCGGGGACACCAGGGGGCGGCCCAGTTCGGTCGCCGCCGCCCGGTAGGCCGCCACCAGGAACGGGTCGTGGGCCAGTTCGGCGTACGCGGGTGTCGAGCGGACCTCGTGGGTGCAGCCGGTGGCGACGGCGCCGCCTTCGAAGCAGGCTCTGACGCGTGCTTCGAGGCGCCCCAGGGACTCCATGTCGCCGGCCCGCAGGTTGTACAGGGCGCTGGTGTGCGCGGGGACGACGTTGGGCACCTCGCCGCCCCGGGTCACGATGCCGTGCACCTGCTGCCGCGGCTCGAAGTGCTGGCGGCCCACACCGACGGCGACCTCCGCCACGGTCAGGGCGTCGGCGGCGTTGACACCCAGGTGCGGGGCGAGTGCGGAGTGCGACTCCCGCCCGGTGTAGCGGACTTCGAGCTCGACCAGGGCGAGGGGGCGGGGAGCGCAGTTGTCCTCGGGGGCCGGGTGGACGAGCATCGCCATCGACACCTCGTCGAAGACGCCGGCCTCCAGCATGGCGATCTTGCCGCCGCCCTCCTCCTCGGCCGGGGTGCCCAGCACCATGACGGTAATGCCGAGGTCGTCGGCCACGTCCCTCAGCGCCAGGGCCGCGCCCACCGACGAGGCGGCGATGATGTTGTGGCCGCAGGCGTGGCCGAGGCCCGGCAGCGCGTCGTACTCCGCACACAGCCCGACCGTGAGCGGGCCGCTGCCGTAGCGGGCGGTGAACGCGGTGTCCAGGCCGCCGGCGCCGGGCACCACCTCGAATCCCTCGTCCCGCAGCAGGCCGCTCACCTTGGCGGCGCTGCGGTGCTCCTTGAACGCGGTCTCCGGCTCGGCGTGAATACTCCTGGACAGCGCGATCAGTTCGTGTTCGGCGCGTTCGACGCTTTCGCGACAACCGCGCATGATCCGAGACGAGATTCGCATCTTCTCTTTCCCCTCCGCATGACCGGGATCTCCGTCGGCCGGATGGCCGGACAATTCCCTGGCCTTTTCCTTCCTACCGGAGTCTCCGACGAAAAGCGAGACCAGTCTGGAGAATTGACATGGCGTCACCGACAGATTCACTGACAGATTCACTGAAAGACCCACTGACAGCGTCACTGACATGGAACGTGCGGGCGGGCAACGGGGAACTCTCGGTCGAGATGATGCCCTGGTCGCTGCTGCGCGCGACCGGCTTCCCCGCCGGGCTCCTGGACGGGCTCGCGTCCGAGGAACTGCTCGGCACCGCCGCCGGGGTGCTCGCGGCGGAGCAGGCGGTCGCCGCCGAACGTGCGCACTTCCTGGACGTGCTGTGGCCGGGGCTGCGGAAGGCCGTACGGACGGTCGAACCGCGCCAGCGGTCGCTGCGGGCCCTCCAGAGCTGCCGCCGGCTGGTGGACGGCGGCGCGCCCCTGGACGAGCGGTGCGCGGCGGTCCTCGCGGCGACCGGCGCGCCGGACTGGGCGCCCCACTGGAACGCCCTGGTCACCGCGCTCGACGAGCGGCTGGCCGCGGCCGAAGTCGAACTGGAGGCGGCCCTGCTGCGGGCCCGGCTGCACACCGCGCGGGCCGCCGACCGCGAGGACTTCGGGCACGCCGTGTTCGTGTCGAACCCCTCGTTCCACCACACCGCCCTGGAGACGCCGCCGCTGACGCACCCGGGCTGGGCGCGGGCGCGGGACGAGGGCGGCGCCCTGCCGCAGACCCTGCGTCGCCGGGTCGACACCCTGCACCGCTATCTGCGCCGGTTCGCCACCAAGTGCGAGACCGTCTCGTTCTTCGGCCCGGTGCTGTTCGGCCGTCTGGTGCCGGAGCAGGAGGAGACCCTGCTGGTCGGCGCGCCCGGCCGCGAGAGGGTCGTGGTGGAGGCGAGCGCCTGGCTGGTGGAGGAGCTGCGGGAGCAGGCCGCCCGCGAGGTGCCGCTGACGCGGCAGCGCGTGTGGCCCAGTCCGCTGTTCCGCCGGCCCGGCTCGTCCCCGGTGCTGGAACGGGCCGTGGACGGGCGCAGGTTCAAGGTCGCGGCGCCCGCGCTGGCGCTGTGGAATGCCGCCGCCGCGGCGCCGGGGAGCCGGCTCGACTCGCTCGTCAGCGCCGCCGGCCCCGTACCGCCCCCGCACCGGGCGGGGGCGGACGACGCGTACGCCGCCGGACTGGTGAAGGCACTCGGGCCGGCGCTGGTCGTCTCCCCCTGGCGGCTGCCGGCGACCGAACTGCACGCGCTGACCAGGCTCGCGGCCGAGCACCCCACGGACACGGCGGTGAACCTGGCCGAGGTCCGCGACACGTACGCGCGGGCGCCCTGGCCCGAGCGGGCGGCGCACCTCCTCGCCGTACGGGCGGCCCGCGCGGCGGACGGCGGGCGGGTCTCGCAGGACAGCGGACGGCACTACGCCGACCGCGAGCTGTTCCACGAGGACAGGTCGAGTCCACTGAGCGAGCGGGTCGGCTTCGGGGCGCCGGTCGTGGAGCGCATCCGGGAGGTCACCGAGGCGGTGTTCCCGCTGGTGTTCCTCGCGGCGCTGCTGGCCAGGGAGGACGCCCGCGACGCCCTGCGCGCCGAACTGGGGGGCGCCCCGGTGCCGCTCGCCGCACTGGCCGCACGGGAGATACCCGCTCGTTCACCGCGCCGCGACGGGCTGGACGCGGTGCTGCGCCGACTGGTCGGGCGGGCCGTGGAGGCCGCGGGAACGGCCGACGGCCGCCCCCCGGTCGTGGAACTGAGCCGCGGCGAACTGGCCGAGGCGCTGGCGCCGCTGTGGGACACCGTGACGTACGGCCCCGACGACGCCTGCCTGCCGAGCCCCGACCTGATGGTGGCGGGCCCCGACCCGGCCACCGCCGACTGGGTGCTCTCGGAGCTGCACGACGACTGCAGCTCGATCTTCGGGGGGCTGGAGCGTCCACTGCACAGCGACCCGGACGGGCTGTGGGCCGGCTTCACCGAGCGGGTGGCACGAGCCGTGCCGCCCGGGACCGCCGCGACCATCGTCTCGCGCCGGCGCAGCGCCCATGTGACCCCCGAACTCCCCGGTGCCGCCATCGAACTGAGCGGCCTCTCGGGCAAGGACCGGGCCGACGTGGTGCCGATCGCGGACGCCGTCGTGCCCGCTTCGGCCGACGCGGTGGTGGTGGGCGGCCGGCGGCGGCTGCTCTACCCCGGTGACCTGTCGTCGACGCTGCACCGCGCGGTGTCCAGGCCCGCGCTGGTCCCGGTGCCGGTCGACCTCGGCGCGTACACGCCCAGGATCGTGGTGGACGGTGTCGTGGTCCAGCGTGCCCGCTGGCGGCTGAGCATTCCGGAAAGGGCTCCGGAGAAGGCCGCGGACACCGTCGCCCAGTGGCTGTCCGTGCAGCGGCTGCGGGCCGCCCAGGGAATTCCGCGCCACGTCTACGTGAAGCATCCGGCCGAACCGAAGCCGTTGTACGTCGATTTCGCCGATCCGCTGTCGGTGATCGATATCGCGCGACTTCCCGAAGGGGAAGTCGTCGTGTCCGAAATGCTGCCCACCCCGGACCAGCTGTGGTGGCGCGTCGCGGACGAAACGCATTGTGCCGAATTCCGTCTCGGCTGCATCGTGCGGCCGGTGACATCCGACAATCCGCCGACCCCGGAACAACAGGAAGAGAGCGCGTCATGACCGAGGACCTCCGCATCACCTCACTGGTGAGGGACGCTTACGACAAGGCCGCCGAGCAGTACGATTCCGCAGGTCAGATGATCTTCCACCCGCTGGGGAAGATGATCGCCGACACCCTGGAGCTCTCGCCGGGCGAACGGGTGCTCGACATCGGCTGCGGGCGCGGCGCCTGCCTGTTCCCGATCGCCCACGCGGTGGGCCCGGAGGGCTTCGTGCTCGGCATCGACCAGGCCCAGGGCATGGTCGACGCCTGCACGGCCGACATCACGGCCCGCGGGGTCGCCGGCCGGGCCCGCGCGGAGCTGGGCAACGCCCAGGACTTCGCCTTCGCCGAGCCGTTCGACGCGGCGAGCGCCGGGATGGTCCTGTTCCTGCTGCCCGAGGCGGAGAAGGCGCTGTCCTGCGCCGCCGCGGCGCTGCGCCCCGGCGGCAGGTTCGCCGCGACCACCTTCCCCACCGAGAACGGCAGGCTGGCCGCCGGCTGGGAGTCCGCCGAGATCCTCTCCGGGGTGCTCGCCAAGTACCTCCCCGAGGGTGTGGACGACCCGTGGCAGGTGGTCCTGGGCCTCGGCGGCCCGCTGGCCGGTGAGGAGTCCACGGCCGCCGCCTTCCTCACCGCCGGCTTCAGCGATGTACGGATCCGCCACGTCCCGGCGGACTCCCGCTTCGAGACCATCGACGACTACCTGGCGTGGACCAGGACCGTGACCACCCGCGTGCAGTGGGACCTGGTGCCCGCGGAGCGGGTGGCCGAAGCTACCGACGAGGCGCGCGAGGCGCTGCGGGTGCTCGCGGGGCCGGACGGCTCCCTGGAGTTCTCCTGCCCGACCAGGACCGTGCTGGCCGTCCGCTGACGGCACGACCGCAACCGTCTACCAAGCGCTGAACACAGAGCCGAGAGGTGCGATGACATGGCTCCTGACACGACCCCTTCGCTGATCCGTCCGCTGTCCGAACTGCTCGGCGGACACGCCGCCCGGATCGGGGACAAGGTGGCCTTCGCCGACGCCCGGCGGGGCGTCGGCTACCGGGAACTGGATCTGCGGACCTCTCGGCTCGCCGGCCGGCTTGCCGCGCTGGGACTGGAGAAGGGCGGCCGCGCCGCCGTCCTCATGGGCAACAGCGTGGAGATGGTGGAGAGCTGCCTCGCCGTCATCCGGGCGGGCGGCATCACCGTGCCGCTGAATCCGCAGGCGTCCGAGGCCGAACTGGTCCACTTCCTGCGGGACTCCGGGGCGTCGGTGGTGCTGTGCGACCCGGCGCGGCTCGACGTGCTGCTGCGCGCGGTGGCCTCGTCCGGCCTGCCCCGGCCCTCGATCGTGCTCACCGGCGACTCCCCCATGGCACCGGCGGACGCCTCCGGCGCAACCGCGGACATCACCGCGTACGAGACGCTCGCGGCCACCCCCTACGACGGACCGGCGCCCGAGGAGAGCCCGCTCGACGCTCCGGCCTGGATGCTCTACACCTCGGGCACCACCGGCCGCCCCAAGGGAGTGCTCTACTCCCTGCGCAGCTCGCTGTGGCTGGTGGAGGCCTGCCACGTGGGCGTGCTCGGGATGACGCAGGACGACCGACTGCTGTGGCCGATGCCGCTGTTCCACGGCCTGGGCCAGAACCTGTGCGTCATGGCGGTCGTGGCCGTGGGCGCCGGAGCCCGGCTGATGAGCGGCTTCGCCCCTTCCGAGGTGCTGGACGCCCTGCGCAACGACGGGGTGACCTTCCTCGCCGGGGTGCCGACGACGTACCACTACCTGCTGGACCGTGCCCGCCAGGAGCACACCCGGCTGCCTTCGCTGCGGCTCGGGTTCGTCGCCGGTTCGGCCGGCGGCGCCTCCCTCGGCAGCCGTTTCGAGGAGGCGTTCGGGGTCCCGCTGGTGGACCAGTACGGATCGACCGAGACCGGCGCGATCACCTCGAACCGGCCGACGGGCGACCGGGTCGCCGGGGCGGCCGGGCCGCCCGTCCCGGGGGTGGACATCCGCCTGGTGGATGGCGGTTCCGGCGCCGAGGTGCCCGACGGCGAGCAGGGCGAGGTCTGGGTCAGCGGCCCCAACCTGATGCTGGGCTACCACGGGCAGCCCGACGCCACGGCGCAGGTGCTGCGGGACGGCTGGTACCGCACGGGCGACCTGGCCCGCCGGGACGCCCTCGGGCAGGTGACCCTGACCGGCCGTCTCAAGGAGCTGATCATCCGGGGCGGCGAGAACATCCACCCCGTCGAGATCGAGGACGTGGTGCGCACGGCGCCGGGCGTGGCCGACGCGGCGGTGGGCGGGGAGCCCCACGAGGTGCTCGGCGAGGTGCCCGTCGCGTACGTGGTGCCCGGTCCCGAAGGCGTCGACGTCCAGGCTCTGTTCGAGCACTGCCGGACGCGGCTGTCCTTCTTCAAGGTGCCGGAGAAGGTGTACGCCGTCGAGCACGTTCCGCGCACCGCGTCCGGGAAGGTCACCCGGCATCTGCTGGCGGACGCGGACCCCCGGTTGCTCGGCACAGCATCCACCGGCGGGCCCGGGGAGCGCGAGGGCCTCGGGGCCGAGCCCGACCGGGGCGAGTGGGCGGGCCGGCTCGCGGCGCTCACGGCGGCCGAGCGGGCCCGGACGGTACTGGACCTGGTCCGCGCCGAGGTGGCGCTCGCGCTCGGCGTCGAAGCCGAACGGGTAGCGCCCACACGGCCGTTCGTGGACCTCGGCCTCGGCTCCCTCGCCGTCGTGGCGGTCGGGCGGCGGCTGTGCGCGCTGGTCGGGCTGCGACTCCCGGCGACGGCGGTGTTCGACCACCCGACGCCCGCCGCGTTCGCGGACCGGCTGGTCGCGGAGCTGACGGACCTGACGGGGCTGACGGGGCTGACGGAGCCGTCGGACACCCGCGCGCTCTCCGAAGCGTTCCCGGCCGAGCGTACGGCCCCCGCGGGGCCCGACCCGGACGGCGCCGAGCCGATCGCCATCATCGGCATGGCCTGCCGCTTCCCCGGCGGGGTGGAGTCACCCGAACAGCTGTGGGACCTCGTCGCCGCAGGCCGGGACGCCACCTCGGACTTCCCCACCGACCGGGGCTGGGCACTGGACACCCTGTTCGACCCCGACCCCGACCACCCCGGCACCAGCTACGTCTCGCGCGGCGGCTTCCTGACCGACCCGTCCGCGTTCGACGCCGGATTCTTCGGCATAGCCCCGCGCGAGGCGACCGCGATGGACCCGCAGCAGCGGCTGATGCTGGAGATCGCGTGGGAGGTCTTCGAACGGGCGGGCCTCGACCCGACCCGCCTGGCCGGCTCGGAGACCGGCGTCTTCGTCGGCACCAAGGGACAGACGTACAGCACGCTCGCCGCGCCCGGGTCCGAGTACGAGGGCCATCTCGGCTTCGCCACCTCGGGCAGCGTGATGTCCGGCCGGGTGGCCTACACCCTCGGTCTGCACGGCCCCGCCGTCACCGTCGACACGGCCTGCTCCGCGTCCCTGGTCGCCCTCCACCTGGCCTGCGGCTCCCTGCGCTCCGGTGAGTCGCGGCTCGCGCTCGCGGGCGGGGTCACGGTGATGTCCACCCCGGACGACATGATCACCTTCAGCAGGCACCGGGGCCTCGCCCCGGACGGCCGGGTGAAGGCCTTCGCCGGCGCGGCGGACGGCACCGCCTTCGGCGAGGGCGCGGGGGTGCTGCTGCTCGAACGGCTCTCCGACGCGCAGCGGGCGGGCCACCGGGTGCTCGCCGTGATCCGGGGCAGCGCCGTGAACCAGGACGGCGCGTCCAACGGGCTCACCGCGCCCAACGGCCGGGCGCAGCAGCGGGTGATCCGCCGGGCGCTCGCCAACGCCCGGGTGGCCGCCCACGAGGTCGACCTGGTCGAGGCCCACGGCACGGGGACCATGCTCGGCGACCCGATCGAGGCCGAGGCGATCCTCGCCGCGTACGGGCGCGGCCGGGACCCTCAACGGCCGCTGTGGCTCGGCTCGGTGAAGTCCAACATCGCCCACACCCAGGCCGCCGCGGGCATGGCCGGTGTCATCAAGCTGGTGGAGGCGATGCGGCACGCCGTCCTCCCGGCGACCCTGCACGTGGACCGTCCGTCGCCGCACGTCGACTGGTCGTCGGGGAACGTACGGCTGCTCGACGAGGCGCGGCCGTGGACGGCCGCCGACGGACGGCCCCGGCGCGCCGGGGTGTCCTCCTTCGCCATCAGCGGCACCAACGCCCATGTCGTCCTGGAGGAGGCGCCGCACTCCCCCTCGCCCGAGGAAGCCCCGGCCTCGGGCTCGTCCGAGGAGGCCCCGGCCCCGGTCCGGGCGCTCACCGCCGTGCCGTGGCTGCTGTCCGCGAAGTCCCCGGCCGCGCTGCGCGACCAGGCCCGTCGGCTGGAGTCGTTCCTGCGCGCGGCGCCCGGGCGGGACGCCGTGGACGTGGGGCGCACCCTGGCACTGTCCCGGGCCGGGCTCGAACACCGGGCCGCCGTCGTCGCGGACCGCGGTCGCGGTGCGGACGGGGCGGACAGCGCGGAGGGTCTGCTGCGCGCACTCGGCGCGCTCGCGGAGGGCGAGCCCGCGGCCGGACTGACCACGGATCACGCCGGTGCCGCCCGGACCACGGCATTCCTCTTCACCGGCCAGGGCTCCCAGTGGGCGGGCATGGCCCGTGAACTGTACGAGGCGTTCCCGGTGTTCGCCGAAGCGCTGGACGCGGTGTGCGAGCATCTGGCGCCGCAGGTACGGCAGTTGCTCCTTGCCGCCGTCGGCGACGACGCGGCGGAGGACGGGCGCATCCACCGCACCGGTATCGCCCAACCCGCCCTGTTCGCACTGGAGGTCGCGCAGTTCGCGCTACTGCGGTCCTGGGGGGTGCGCCCCGACGCGCTCGCCGGCCACTCCCTCGGCGAACTGGCCGCCGCGCACGTCGCCGGGGTGTTCTCGCTGGCGGACGCGGCCCGGCTGGTCACCGCCCGGGGCGAGCTGATGCAGGCGCTGCCCGAAGGCGGCGCCATGATCGCACTGGAGGCCACGGAGGAGGAGGTCCTGCCACTGCTCACCGGCCGGGAGTCCCGGCTGGGGATCGCCGCCGTGAACGCGCCCCGCTCCGTCGTGGTCTCGGGCGACGAGGACGCCGTGGCGGAGGTCGCCCAGCTGGTGGCCGAACTGGGCTGCAGGACCAAGCGCCTGACGGTCAGTCATGCTTTCCACTCGCCCCGGATGGACGCGGTGCTGGAGGAGTTCGAGGCCGTGGCCCGGACCGTCACCTACCGTGCGCCGGACCTGCCGATCGTCTCCACGGTCACCGGCGCCCTCACCGGTGCGGAACTGCTGACACCCGCGTACTGGACCGGGCAGCTGCGCTCGGCCGTCCGGTTCGCCGCCGCGGTGCGGACCCTGCGGGAGCGGGGCACCGACACCTTCGTCGAACTCGGCCCGGACGCGTCCCTGACGGCCCTGGTGCGCCAGATCGCCGACGACGCCGACGCCGACGCCGACGCCGGCGGGGGTGACGGGGGTGACGACGCCGACGGGGGTGACCGGACGGGCGGCCACCGTGCGCTGCCGGTCTCCCGGCGCGACCGACCCGGTGCCGCGACCGCCGTCGCAGTCGCCGCCGCGCTGCACACCGCCGGTGTCCCGGTCGACTGGGCGGCGTTCTTCGACGGCACCGGCGCCCGCCACGTCACGCTGCCGACCTACGCCTTCCAGCGCAAGCGTTACTGGCTGCCCGCACTCGCCGGCCCCGCCCCCGCCCCGGCACCGACCGCGATCGCCGAGGCGGAGGCGGAGGCGGAGGCGGAGGCGGAGGCCGCAGCCGAGGAGGCGGCCCCGTCCGGGCGGGTGCTCAAGCCGGGTGAGCGCCCGGAGGTCGCCGCCCGCCTGGCCGGCGTGCTCGCCGGACTGGACGAGGAGAAGCAGCTCCTCCACATGATCGACCGGATCGCCACCCGGGTCGCGGCGGTGCTCGGCCACGACAGCGCGGACGCCATCGACCCCGACGTGCCGTTCCTCGAACTCGGCGTCGACTCCCTCATGGCCGTGGAGATGCGCAACCAGTTCAGCGACTTCTGCGGTGTGAGCCTGCGACCGACGCTCGTCTTCGAGCACCCGACCCCGGCGGTGCTCGCCGACCACCTGCTCGCGAAGGTGCTGGCCGCGGTGTCCGCCACGCCGGACGTCGACGAGGACGCGGTGGACTTCGCCGCCGAGGTCGTCCTGGCGGCGGACATCTCCCCCGCCGACGAGGTGATCCGGGTCGCGGACGACCCGCGGGAGGTGCTCCTCACCGGTGCGACCGGGTTCCTGGGCGCGTACCTGCTGCGCGATCTGCTGCGGACGACCCGTGCGACCGTGCACTGCCTGGTCCGCGGGGCCGACGAGGCGGACGCGTGGGCGCGGCTGCGCAAGAACCTTGAGTGGTACGAGTTCTGGGACGGCATCGACCCGGACCGGTTGTCCGTGGTCGTCGGCGATCTCGCCCGGCCGCTGCTGGGGCTGGTCCCCGAACGGTTCGACGCCCTCGCCCGCAGCGTGGACAGCGTCTACCACGCCGCCGCGACCGTCAACGGCCTCTACCCGTACTCGGCGTTGAAGGACGCGAACGTCACGGGCACCGCCGAGATCCTGCGCCTGGCCGCACGGCACCGCACCGTGCCCGTCCACCACGTCTCGTCCACCGGCGTGTTCGCCGCGGAGGCGGTCCCCGGGCAGGCGCTCCAGGTGACCGACCCGCCGGGCCCCGCCGAGGCACTGTCGTCCGGCTACCGGCAGACGAAGCTGGTGGCGGAGCAGATCATCGAACTCGCCAGGGGGCGGGGCCTGCCGGTCTCGGTCTACCGGGTGGACGAGATCTCCGGCGACTCGGAGCGCGGCTTCTGCCAGACCCACGACTTCGTCTGGCTGAGCATGAAGGGCATCGTGCAGGCCGGTGCCGTACCGCAGGATCCCGCCGGAATCTTCCACCTGGTGCCGGTCGACCACGTCAGCGCGGCGATCCTGCGGCTGTCCCGCGACGACCGGGCGGCGGGCCGCAACCATCACCTCGCCAACGGGACGCACCTCCCGTTCTCCGCGATGACGGAATCCCTCCGCTCCCTCGGCTACCGGCTGGACGAACTCCGCTGGGACGCCTGGGTGCGGCGCATCCGCGCCGACCGCGACAACGCGATGGTCCCGATGATCGACGCGTTCGAATCGACCATCTACAGCGGGCGCAACCACTACCTGTCCGTCGACACCTCGCGGACCCGCGAGCTGCTGGCCGGTACCGGCGTCGACTGCCCGCCGATGACGCGTGAACTCTTCGAGAAGTACGTCGGGTTCTTCGTCCGCGTCGGCTACTTCCCCGAGCCGGGCGCCGGCGCCGGGGGCGGCCTCGTCGACACCGGTGCGCAGGCCCTCCGGGTCCGGGAGGCGGCCTGGGAGGACCTTCCGGCGATGGCGGGCATCTGCTTCGAGGCCTTCAACACCCTCAACGCCTCGCTCGGCCTCGCCCCGGAGTGGTCGTCGGTGGACGAGGTGACGGAGATGTTCCGGGACCGGCTCGCGGCCCCGGGCTGCCTCGCCTACGTGGCGGTCGACGGCGCGGACTCCGTGACAGGCTCCAACTTCCTGGTCCTGGGCGAGTCCGTCGCCGCCTTCGGCCCGCTCAGCGTCGCGCCCGGCGCGCAGGGCGGCGGCGTGGGCCGGCTGCTGATGGACGAGGTGATCGGCGCGGCCGCCCGGCACGACCGCGGCTCGGTCCGGGCCGTCCAGGTGACCAACAACCTGGGCGCGTACCGGCTCTACTCCTCGCTCGGCTTCGTCCCGCACGAGCAGCTGTCCCTGGTCGCCGGGTACGCACCGCCCACCCCGGCGAACATGGCCGGCTTCACGGTGCGCGCGATGACCGAGGACGACGTACCCGCGTGTCAGAAGCTGTACCGCTCGGTCAACGGCCATGCACGGGACGGCGAGATCCACATGGCGGCCAAGCGGGCCTTCGGCTGGTCGCAGCCGTACGTGGTCCTGGACCGGTCGAGCGGTACGATCGCCGGCTACACCACGGGCCTGTCCGACCTGGGCCATCTGACGGCGGCCTCGGAGGCCGCGGCACGGGCGCTGTACACGGGCGCCGGCGAGCTGATGCGCCGGGCCGTCCCCGACGGCCCACCGCCCCGGCTGCGCATCCCGGGCCGACTGCTGCCCGAGACCCTGAGCTGGGCCTTCCACACCCGGGGCATCACCCTGGAGCGACTGGAGACGCTGGTGGCACGCGGCTCGTACACGGCGCCGCAGCAGGGGGTGTACTGCCCGGGGCTGTCCTACTGAGGCACCGCCGCAGGCGAGGGACGCGTTGGTCCAAGCCCTGTCGTCCCGACGCGAGTCGGAAGGCCGTTGGCCGGGAGAAATCTCTGGCCAACGGCCCCAGCGGTCACGGCGGCCGGGCTCCGCAGCCGGGTGTCACCGCCCGATGGACTCCTCGGCAGCCCCGAGTGCGGCCTCCCACGGGTAAGCCTCCGGTCTCCCCTGGCCCGGATCGTTCGGGACGAAGCCTCCTTCGCCGAGCAGCACGCGGACGCCGGAGTCACGCAGGGTGGCGACGCTCCGGGGGAACTGAGGGTGCCCGGTGAGCGCCGTGTTCGTACACGGCATCACCGACAGCGGGATTCCCTTGCCGATCGCCTCGGCCGCGAACCCTATGACCCAGGAGGTCGTGAGGCCGAGCGCCAGGCTGTTGATGCTGTTCATCGTCGCGGGAGCGAACAGAACCGCGTCGGCGGGCGGAAGCACGTCCGGCTCGCCCGGCCGACGGTACGTGGACTTCACCGGGTGGCCGGTCAGGCGGTTCAGCTTGGGAAGCTCGTCCTGGAGCCAGCTCGCCGCGGTCGGGGTGAGCCCGAGCGCGACCTCCCACCCCCTGAACTGGGCGTGGCGCACGACCTGCGCCATGTTCAGGACCGGCGGGGCGGCGGAGCCGAAGAGGTACAGGACCGGGCGCGTGGTGGACATGGCAGTCATCGAACCCCGTGGGGATGGCCGGCGGCAAACCCTGCCGAATTCGATGATGCGCCTGACTACTTGGCGCTACCGTCGGACCACCGGGCCGAACTCCTCAAGGAACGCGCCATGACCGACTTCACGCCTGACACCGTAGGCAAGCGGATCAAGCAGACCCGCAAGCTCCGACACATGACCCAGACCGAACTCGCCCTGAAGGCACGGATCTCGGCGTCCCACATGGCTCAGATCGAGCAGGGCAAGCGGCAGGCCGGCCCGGCTGTCCTCGCCTCCATCGCCAGGGCGCTGACCGTGCCCCCGGCCGATCTCGAAGGACGCCCGTACATCGAGGGGTTGCGGCGCGACCAGCTCGACGGGCTGATCCAGCCGATCCGGGAATCCCTCGACATCTTCGACCTCGGAGCCGACCCGGACGTGGCACCGCGTCCGACCGAGGAACTCGTCGACCACACCGACCGGGTCTGCCGCCTGATCCGGGCGTCGGATCTGCGGAGCGCGGCGGCCGAGCTGCCCGGCCTGATCACCGAGACCACGACCGCGGCGCACAGTAGCGGTGATCGACGTCTCTGGCAGGCCCTCGCCATGCAGTACCGCTCCGGCTACGACCTCGCGAGCAAGCTCGGGTTCCAGGACCTCGCGTCGATCTCCCTCGATCGCATGGGCTGGGCGGCGGAGCGGGCGTCCGACGCCGTGACCGCGGCGATCAGGCAGTACAGCCGGGCGCTGGCCTACCTGCGCGCCGGCCAGTACCGGACGGGCATCCGCATTGCTGAGCTTGCCCGCCAGGCGGCCGAGCAGGCCGATCCGGGCGTCGAGCGGGATGCCGTGACCGGCCAGGTACACCTCGGAATCGCGGTCCTTGCCGCCCGGAGTAGCGACACGGAGGCGGTCGACGGGAACCTCGCCACGGCCGAGAGGATCGCGGGGCGAACAGGTGAGGTGCCGGGGGTCTTCTGGTTGTCGTTCGGTCCGACCAACGTCGCGGCCCATCGGGCAAGCTGCCTGATCGATCAAGCGCTCTACCACGAGGCCTTGCAGGTCGCGCGGAGCATCGAGATCCCCGCGTCCTGGCCGGCCAGCCGCGCCGCGCACCACCACGCCGAAATCGCCCGAGCCCTCCTGTGGACCGGCAAGGGCGACGCCGCCTTCCGCCGTCTCCTCGACGCACGCCGCCTCGCCCCACAGCAGTCCCGCCACAGCCCCACCGTGCGCGAGACGATGGCCGGCCTACTCCGAGCGCAGCGGCGGCTCCCGGAGTCGATGTCCAACTTCGCCTCCTGGATCGGGATGTGACGACGAACTGACACAGAGTTGTGTGAGTTCTGGACTTGCGACGGCTCGACCTTGTTCATGACGGATTCACCGACATGACAGGAGCCTTCGCATGCCTCCCTCGCTCGGCACCAGCACATGGGCTCCGCCAGGAGCCCCCGGTTCCTCTGCCACGGGGACAACCCGCGGGTCCCGACTACGAGTACCGGGGGAACGGTGACCGACGGCAGCATCACGTTCGGTAGGTTCGTCTCGCTGCATCGCGCAGCGATGGGCTGGACGCAGCTGCGCCTGGCGACGGAGCTCAACCGCAGCGAGGACTGGATGTCGCAGGTCGAGCGGGACGTCCAGCAGGTCCAGGACGTGCAGCTCCTACGGCGGATGGCCTCGACCCTGGGCGTTGAGATCGACAGGCTGATGACCTTGCCGCAGCCCGCGGCCACGAAGCCGAGACCACCACGACGCCGTGTCAGCTCGGCTACGCTGGCGACGACTTCCGGTGCCGAGGAGGACGATGTGCGACGCCGCCCGTTCCTGTCCCTGGCGGTTGCCGCCTTCGTCACCCCGGCCACGGGTCAGCAGGTCGCGCACGCAGAGGCGGTATCGCCGTTGTCCGGCCTGGAGGACCTGCTGCTGTACGGGCCGGGCAGGGCCCCAGCTCCCCGTCGCGAGCCGACCCTGAAGTCCGTCGCCACTTCTCTCGTGTCCTCGCGCCAGGAGTTCAAGGCGGCCCGGTACGACACGCTCGCGCAGGCACTGCCCGGACGGCTCGCGGCTGCCGACATGGTCGGTACGGCGGAGGAACGTGCCCGAAACGTCGCCCGGTTCTACAACATCGCCACCAGGTTGACCATCAAGATCGGTGACAACAACCTGGTGGCCGTGACCTCGGACCGCGCCCTGACGGCCGCCCGTCTGGGCGGCGATCCGCTGACCACCGCGGAAGCCCAGCGGATGGTCTCCAGCTCGTGGCGCCGCCAGGGCAGCCTGGCTCGGGCGACCGACATCGTGGTGGTAGCCGCCGAAGACCTGCTCGCCGACACCTCGGTGGCCGAGGCCGCCCGTCTGGCCACGCGCGGAGACCTGTACGCCACCGCCGCGTACACCGCGGCCAAGTCCGGAGACCGGTCCTACGCGCACGCCCTCATCCGGGAGGCCGCAGCCAGCGCCGCGGCCGCAGGCCGGGCCTCCGGCCTGGTGGACGGCATCCAGGGTGTCGCCCTGCACGAGCTGTCGGTCCACTACGAGCTCGGAGACGCCGGCCGGGCGATCGAGCTGGCCAGGACGATCGACCCGAGCGCGCTGCCGACGGCCGAGCGGCAGGCCAGATTCTTCACGGACGTGGCCCGCGCGTTCGACCAGTGGGGCAAGCACGAGAACTGCTACCGGGCACTGCTCGCCGCCGAGGAGGCGGCCCCTCAGGAGATCCGTCGGGGCGCCGTCCGCGACCTCGCCGTAGGCCTTCTGCGGTACGACCGCCAGCTTCCGGGCGTTCGCGACTTCGCCGCCCGCGCAGGCGTACAAGGCATCTGATCCGTAGTCGGACTACGGCCCGTAGTCCGACTACGGATCACGGCAACGAGCCGGCAGTTCACTGGGACAGCCAACCCGTCCCTTCGCTGCGGAGGCTCTCACATGCCGACGTCCAGCACCTCGCCGTTCCCCGCCGGTCCCCGGCTCGCCGCCCCGCAGGACCGTGACCGGCTCGGCACCTTCCTGGCCGCCTCCTGGGCTGCCCTGCACCTGCCCGTGCTCGTCCTGCTGGGGTTCGCCGTCCAGCAGCAGGTCGACGCCCGGCCCGAGGCCGCAGTCGCCGCTGCCCCGGACCTGCCCATTCAGTAGGCATCTGGCTCATCACCGCCCCTCCTTCCACTCGCTCGCCCGAGAGGAGCCCCAGCCATGCACCGGCTACCCGAAGCTCCCACGATGAGTGCCGCGTTGGCGCGCATCGACTACCGCACCACCCCCGAGTACTACATCGACACCGAGCAGGTCGCCGACCCCGTCGTCGCGCGGCTGCTGAGCTGCTGCCCGACCGTCTTCGGGCTCAAGAAGGCCATCGTCGACCTGCTGGCCGGACGGTTGGACATCGAGCTGCCGGAGGGAGCCGGGGTCATCGAGCCCGGCGCCGTCGTCCGCGGCGAGGTGACCGTGGCGGCCGGCGCCGTCATCGCCGAGGGCGCGGTCGTCACCGGCCCGGTACTGGTCTGCCCCGGCTCGGTGGTCGACTCCGGAGCCCGCGTCCGGGACCACACCGTCATCGGTCCCGGCTGCCGGATCGGCTGGGGCGCCGAGGTCACCCGCTCGCTGCTCACCGGCGGGGTCTTCATGAAGCACACCAGCTTCGTCGGCGACTCCGTCCTCGGCCTGGGGGTCAACATCGGCGCGTTCGTGTCCACCACCGGCCTGCGTGTCTCCAGCGGCCCGGTCGTCGAGCCGGCCACCGAGGAGGTCTGCGCCCATCTCGACGGCCACCGCGTCGCCACCGGCCAGACCAAGTTCGGCGCGGTCATCGGCGACGGAGTGATCGTCCCCGCCGGCACCGTGCTCCAGCCCGCCACCCTCATCGGCGCCCACTCCACGCTCTACCCCCGCACCCAGATCGGCGGATTCTTCCCCGCCGGAAGCCAGGGAAGGTGACCATGACCGCCACCACGACCCCCGACCGGCTCACCCTCCGGATCACCGGCGGCCACCCGCTGCACGGTACGACGACCGTCCAGGGCAGCAAGAACATCGCCCTGCACCTGTACGCTGCCGCGATCCTCGCCGACCAGCCGCTCACCCTTACCGGCGCCCCCGCGATCCTCGACACCGGTGTGTGCGCGGAGATCCTTCACCGCACCGGCACCCGAGCCACCATCGCCGAGGGTGAGTTCGAGACCCGGCCCGCCGACTCCTACTTCCCGGTCATCCCCGACGACCTCGGACGGTACATCCGGACCACCGCGGTCATCGCCGCCGCCCTGCTGGCCCGCTCCGGCACGGTCACCTTCCCACTGCCCGGCGGCGACGCCTTCTGCGCCCGGTACATCGACCTGCACCTGGCCGCCATGGAAGCCGCCGGCGCCGACGTCGAGGTCAACCGGGGCCGTGTGCGCGCCCGCTTCACCGGAACGAAGCGCCTTCCGTTCATCACCAACGTCAGCACCAAGAAGTGGGGCCCGAGCCTGGGCGCAACGGTCACCGCGATGCTGCTGGCCGCCCGCACGCCCGGCACGTCGTCCATCCTCGGGCCGAGCATCGAGCCCGAGGTCACCGTATCCGCCGAACTCCTGGCTCGCTCCGGCGTCGGCATCACCTGGCAAGGCACGGACGCCCTGCACGTCACCGGCACCGACCACATCGCCGGCGGCGTCTTCCCGGTCCCGTCCGACCGGCTGGAGGCCGCCACACTGGCGCTCGCCGCCGCGATCACCGGCGGCACCGTCCACCTCGACGCCTTCCCGCCCTGCGGCTTCCCGCCAGGCCTGGTCTCGGTCTTCGCCGACACCGGGATCCTCCTGACCGCCGAGCGCGGCGGAACGACGGTCACCGTACCGGCCGGGCTGCATGCGGCGGAGATGGCCACCGGCCCCCACCCGGGTTACCCGACCGACGTCCAGCCCCAGCTGACCGCGGTCCTCACCCAGGCCGCCGGAACGTCCCGGATCGAGGAGCGGATCTACAGCCGGCGCGACACCCACCTCGCCGCGCTGCGCAAGTTCGGCGCGGTCGTCAACGCGGAGGGCCAGCTGATCACCGTCGAGGGGCCCTCCGGGCTCGCCGCCGCTGACGTGGCGGGCGAGGACATCCGGGCCGCGACCGCGCTCGTGCTCGCCGCGCTGGCGGCCGAGGGCACCTCTACGATCCGGGGCATGTACCACCTCCGGCGCGGCTACGGCGACCTGCTGCCCAAACTCGCCGCGCTCGGTGCCAGCCTGACGATCGACCGGGAGATGCCGTGACCAGCACCAAGCCGTTGAGCCCCGACACCGTCGCCGAGCTGCAGCAGTGCCTCGACCTGCTGGTCGACGACGGCGCCCTGCCCGGCGGCGTCCTCGCCCACGGCGCCCGGAACGGCCGGCCCGCGTTCGTCTCCTCCGGCGTCGTCGCGCCCGAGTGCGGGAACGCCGGGCCCGGCCCGGACACGCTCTACGACGCCGCGTCGCTGACCAAGGTGCTGGCCACCTGGCCGCTGATCGGGCTCACCGATGGCATCACCGCCGACACCACGGTGCGGGACCTGCTGCCCGACCTGCCGGACCAGGTGCCCGGCGCGAACGTCACGGTCGGGCAGATCCTCGCGCACACCTCCGGCCTGCGGCCCGAGACCCGCCTCGACCAGTACCGGGGCCGCACCGAACCCCTCGCGGAGCTGATCTGCGGCGAACCGCTGATCGCCGAACCCGGCGTCGGCCACCGGTACATCAACCGCGGGTTCATCCTCCTCGGCCTCGCGCTCGCCCACCTCCACGGCCGCCGCCTGGACGAGCTCGCCGCCGACCTCTGGCAGTCCCTCGGCATGCCCCACACCGCCTACGGACCCGTCAGCCGCTCCGCCGACGTCGCCCCGACCGAGCAGCGTCTCCCCGGCGGCCCGCGGCTGTGGGGCATCCCGCACGACGACAACGCCACCCTGCTCGGCGGCGTCGCCGGCCACGCCGGCGTCTTCACCACCCCGGCCGACCTGGCCACCTTCGCCGACCGGCTCCTCACCGCGTACACCTCCAGCCACGGACTGGGTGCCTGGCTCCGCACCAGCATGGAACCGAAGGCCGAGATCGAGCCCGGGCTCCACCGCGGCCTGGCCTGGATCCTCGCCGACGGCGGCCGGGTCGCCTACCACCACGGCTTCACCGGCACCAGCCTCTACCTCGCCCCGGACACCGGCCGCTACCTGGCCATCTGTACCAACGCCGTCTACCACCACCAGAACAACCGCACCCGGCTCGCCCCGCTCCGCAACCTCGCGCTCAAGGCCGTCGCCGCCGACTGAGAGGACCCTGCCGTGCCCCAGGCCACGCTCGCGTCGCTGACCACCCTCCGGCTCGGCGGGCCCGCCGGCGCCGTGCTCAACCTGTCCGACCCCGCGGACTGGCTCGACGCCGCCCGTGCGATCAGCGCCCAGGAGCAGAACGGTCCCGTCGTCCTGGGGCACGGCAGCAACGTGATCGCGGCGGATGCCGGCCACCCCGGCACCGTCGTGGTCATGAACACCCGCGGCATCACCGCCAAGAAGCTCGACGACACCACGGTGGCCGTCACCGTCCAGGCCGGCCAGCCGCTCACCGACCTCGTCCAATGGGCCGCTGCCGAACGGCTTGCCGGCATCGAGTGCCTGGCCGGGATCCCGGGCACCGTCGGCGCCGCGCCGGTCCAGAACGCCGGCGCATACGGCCAGCAGATCGCCGGCTCCCTCCACAGCGTCACGGTCTGGGACTGGGGCATGGGCTGCCTGCGGACCTTCCCGGCCCAGTCCTGCCGCCTGCGCTACCGCAGCAGCCGCTTCAAGCGAACCCCCGGCCGCTGGACCATCCTCGCCGCCTCGCTCCACCTGACCCACACGCCGGCGGCCCCGATCACCTACCAGCCGCTCGCGGACGAGCTCGGCGTGCCCGTCGGCGCGCGCCCGACCGTTCCGGAGGTCACCGCGGCCGTACTCGCCAACCGCCGTCGGCGCGGCCTCCTCCTCGACCCGAGCGACCAGGACTCCCGGCAGGTCGGATCCGTCTTCCTCAACCCTCGAATCACCACCGCCCAGGCCACGCGCTGGTCCGACCGCGGCTGCCCGGTCCACCAGGACAGCGATGGCGGCCTCCGAGCCAGCGCCGGGTGGCTCCTGGAGCATGTCGGCTGCCGGCCCGGCCAAGCCGTCGCCGACGGCGTGCGCTGCTCGGAACGCCGGACTCTCACGGTCACCGCTCAAGGAGAGGCCACAGCGGCAGCGTTCGTCCGGGCGCTCGCTGACCTCACCGCCCAGGTCGCAGCTGCAACCGGAATCATCCTCCAGCCCGAGCCGACGCGCGTCGGCCAGTGGGTCACCGGCCCCTGATCTCCCGCCGGCCTCAGCTACTTGCCACCTCCGCCACACGCCGGTCGATCAAGGTGGCTGGGCTGGCCGAGCGCACATTGCCGAACAGCTCTTGGCCCGCGAAATGAGGCAGTGCGATCCTCCACCGAGGGCTGGAATCTGATCAGCAGGCTTACCGTCAGCTACATCGTCCGAGTGTCCCGGTTGACCGAGGTCGCAGGCCGGATTGCTGCCCATCGGGGTGAAGGATCGACGAACAGGCTTTAGGCCTACAGCCTTTCGCTGACCTTCTTCACGACTGAGGAGTTGTCCCCCGGCTACGGGAAGTCCGCAGGGCGCTCACCCCGTGGCCGTGGAGGCGGGGTGAGCGCCGTGGCGAGTCCGGACGTCGCCGTTCGTCAGACCAGCGTGACCGGAAGGTCGTCGTGTGCGGGCCGTTCGCCCTTGGGTACGGCCAGCAGGGTGATCAGCACGCCGAGCACGGCGAAGCCCGCCCCGACGGCGAACGCGAGCCGGAAGCCCTCCGTCATCGCGCCGGCCATGGCCGGGCCACCGGCCTGCTTGCCCTCAAGGAGCTCCCTGATCCGGGCGTTGGCCACCGAGGAGAGCACGGCGAGCCCGAGCGCGCCGCCGATCTGCTGGGTGGTGTTGATGAGCCCGGAGGCGAGGCCCGACTCCTGCGGAGTCACACCGGAGACGGCGACGATGGTCACGGGCACGAACGAGAAGCCGAGCCCGAGCGCCGCGACCACCGAGGGCAGGAGCACGTCCCCGGCGAACGTGCCGTCGGCGGGGATGCGGGTGAACAGCAGGAGGCCCACCGCGGTGAGCGCCAGACCGCAGGCGAGGACGGGCCGGGGCCCGACCTTCGTCACCAGCTGGGAGGCGGCGCCGGCGGCGACGATGCTCGCCACCGAGAAGGGCAGGTAGGACAGTCCGGCCTCCAGTGCGGAGAAGCCGAGCACCTGCTGGAGGTAGAGGGAGATGAAGAAGAACATCGACAGCAGCGCGGCGCCCACCAGCAGGGACACCGCGTTGGCGCTGGAGAGGTTGCGGTTGCGGAAGATCCGCAACGGCATCACCGGGTGCTTGACGAGGCGCAGTTCGACCAGGGCGAAGACCAGCAGCAGGACGGCCGCGAGGCCCAGCAGCCCGATGGTCCTGGCCGAGCCCCAGCCCGCCCGCTCGGCGTCCACGAGCGCGTAGACCAGCACGCTGAGACCGCCGGTGACCAGTGCGGCACCGGCGAAGTCGATGCCGGTGCGTTCGTGGCCGCGGCTCTCCCGGACGAACCTCGGTGTGAGGACGGCGGCGACGACGCAGATCGGCACGTTGACGAACATCACCCACTCCCAGCCCGCCCACTGGGTGAGCACACCGCCGAGCAGCACGCCGATGGCCCCGCCCGCTCCGGCGAGCGCGCCCCAGATGCCGAGGGCCTTGTTGCGCTCGGCGCCTTCGGTGAAGGTCGTGGTGACGATGGACAGGGCGGCCGGCGCGATGATCGCGGCGCCGAGGCCCTGCCCGACCCGCGCGGCGATCAGCAGGCCCGCGGTCGGGGCGAGACCGCCGAGCAGTGACGTGGCGGCGAACAGGCCGAGCCCGGTCATGAACACCCGCCGCCGTCCGAGCAGATCGGCGGTCCGGCCGCCGAGCAGCAGGAAGCCGCCGAAGGCGAGTGCGTAGGCGTTGACGATCCACTGGACGTCGGAGTCGGCGAAGTGCAGGTCCCGCTGGATCGAGGGCAGCGCGACGTTCACGATCGAGGCGTCGAGCACCACCGTCAACTGGGCGACGGCCAGGACGACGAGCGCCTTCCAGCGGAGCGGATCCGGGGAGGAGGTCGAGGTCGAGGTCGAGGTCGATAAGGAGGAAGTGGGAGGCACGGCCATGGGAGGGATACGCTCCTGTGGGTTAAAGTGGTAACCGGAATCGGACTCACGGTTCCGGATGGCGACGATACGGAGGTGCGGTTCCCCTTGTCAAACACCCCTTCCCCTCCCCCTTCCCGCTCCAGCACACCCACCGGCGGCAAGCTGCGCTCCGACGCCGCCCGCAACCGGCTCAAGGTGCTCGACGCCGCCCGAGCCGCCTTCTCCGAGTCCGGGCGGGACGCCCAGATGGGCGACATCGCCCGCCGGGCCGGGGTGGGTGTCGGCACGGTGTACCGCCACTTCCCCACCAAGGAATCGCTGGCTGAAGCGATCGTGGAACACCGGTTCCAGCAGACCCTGGACTTCCTCAGGAACGAGGTGCTCCCCGACCCCGACCCCTGGCACGGCCTCGCCCGCTCCCTGGAGTTCTGCGGAATCATGCAGGAACAGGACCGGGGCTACGCGGAGACGGTCACCGCGATGGTCGGCGGCAGCACGTTCGACGCGGCGGCGATCGCCGAACTCAACGAGCTCACCGACAAGGTGCTCAAGCGCGCCCAGGCCGAGGGCTCGGTGCGAGAGGACCTGACCGTCGCGGACGTGTCACCGCTCTACATCGGCCTCTGCCACGTCGTACAGGCCGGGGTCACCGACTGGCGCCGCTACCTCGGCATCATCCTCGACGGGCTGCGCCCGCGGCGGTGCGCGGACTGCTCCCGCGACTGACACCGCCCATCGCCCGCCGCCGGGGGGCGAATCAGGAAATCCGCCGGCAAACCCCCCACCTCCCCAACTCCCTCGACAAGAACTCCCCCCAAAGGTGAACCCGATGGAGACCCGGCCGCGTGTCTACGTCTGTAGGGCGACTGCAGAGTGGCCTTACATTCGCTCAGCCACCTGGTAACGAAAGGGAGACCCAAAGATGAAGATCCTGTTCGCCATCCGTGACGCGTCCTTCGCCAAGAAGAGCCTGAAGGCCAGCGCTTGGTACATCTGGTACTAAGCCGGCTGATCGGTACCTCCGGTACCTGAACAGCTGATCCGCCCCCGCCCCTGCCCCCCCTCGCGGCCTCCGCCGGGAGATCGGGCCCGGGGCGGGGGCGGAGACCGGTCCCGGCAAAGTCTCGGAGACATCACATGGCCCTCTCCCCCGCCTCCGCCCGTTCGCGAACCACCGTGCTCTCGCCCCGACTTGAGGCCCTGCTCAGGGACCATCTGGGCAAGGACGCCGTCCGGCTCGAACCCGACACGATCGGGGTCGCCGGGCCCGAGCTCACCGACCGGATCCTCGCCGCCCGGCGCGCCACCGAGATCGAACGGCCCACCTTCAAACCGCTGCACGGACGTTCGATCACCCGCACCGAGGCATCCTCGGTGACGCGGACGATCGGCAGCGACGTGCGCGAGGCACTGAAGGCTCCGCTGCCGCCGAACATCGACCTGTCCGGTCCGTGGCCGCTCACCGGACACCTCTTCCTGCGCGACCTCATCCTCGGCCGGGACCCGCGCCGACTGCGGATCCTGATGAGCCGCAACCTCGAACTGACGCCCCTGCTCACCTGGTTGGTGATCTCGGCCGGCGCCGCACTGCCCGGCAGGCCCAAGCCCGGCGACGACCTCACCGAACTCGGCAAGCTCACCGCGAAGGCGGCCAACTACCAGGACCGACGGTACGCGCTCGGCATGTACCGCCGAGCCGCCGCACCGGTCTGCTTCACCATCTCCACCCTGGTCGCGAACGCGCTCTGGCTCGGCGCGCCGTTCGACGACAGCACGCCGAACCGGAACATCATCTTCGAGTCGCTGCGCCTGCTGCCGCCGTCCTGGAACATCCTGCGCCGCGCCTCGCCCGAGTACCCCGCAATCGACCCGCGGATCGGCGCCGGCGACGACGTCCTCGTCCTGCCGCTGCTCTCGCACCGCGACCCGGCCCTGTGGGAGGACCCGCACGAGTTCCGCCCGGAGCGCTGGGACCACCTCGACCCGGACAACACTCCCGGCTACCTGCCGTTCGGGCACACCTCCGAACGCTGCTGGGGGCGGCACATGGTGATGCCGCTCGCCGAGCTGCTGCTGGACCAGATCCGTACGGCCGGCCTGGTCGTCGACCCCGAGCAGCGGACCGCCAAGGTGCCACTGCTCGGCCTGCTCGGCGTCAGCGAGATCCGCGTCCTGAAGCCACGCGGTGCACACTGATCACATGCACGATGATCACATACAAACCGAGCACGGGGATTCCGAGCGCGGGGATACCGAGCCCGGGGCTACCGAACACAGCGCCGCCGAACCGGAGTTCGCCGACGGCCAGTTCTACGCCGACCCGCACGCCGCGTACCGCCGCTGGCGCACCGAGGGCGGCGCCCGCAAGGTCCGGTTCGGCGGCGCGGCCGGACTCGAAGGCTGGGTCGTCACCGGCCACGCCGAGTGCCGGGCCGCCCTCGCCGACCCCCGGCTGAGCAAGAAGGCCGTCACCGAGGCGTTCGCCCGACACGTCGGGAACTCCGAGGGCGGCCCGGGCCGCGACCTGATGACGCACATGCTCAACTCCGACCCCCCGGAGCACACCCGACTGCGCAAGCTGGTCCAACAGGCCTACACCGGGCGGCAGGTGGCGACCCTGCGACCGATGGTCGAGCGCCACGTCAACGCACTGCTCGACCAGCTCGACGGGCCCGACCCGGTCGAGCTGATCAGCGAGTTCGCACTGCCGCTGCCACTCGCGGTCGTCTTCGAACTGTTCGGCGCGCCGCAGGCCGAACGGGAGAACCTCCAAGTCCGGGGCAACGCCGTCGATGCCGACCCGGAGGACGACGGCGAGGCGGACGGCGCAGCAGACGGCGGAGCAGACGGCGAAGTCTCGGTGGAGACCGCCGAAGGCATGGCGGACTACCTGCGCGCCCTGGTCGACCACAAGCGCACCCACCCGGGCGACGACCTGATCTCCGAACTCCTCGCCGCCCAGGCGGACGGCGACCGGCTGACCGAGGCCGAGATCACCTCGATGGCGTTCCTGCTCGCGATCGCCGGCCACCAGAGCACCGTCAACCTGATCACCAACGGCATCCACGCGCTGCTCAGCCACCCCGAGCAACTCGCGGCGCTACGTGCGGATCCGGCACTGCTTCCCGGCACGATAGATGAAGTCCTGCGCTACGAGAGCCCGTTCAGCATCGCCTCGCTGCGCCGCACGACCGAGCCGGTGACCATCGCGGGCACCGCGATCCCGGCCGGCGAGTTCGTCCAGATCGCCCTGCTCGCCGCCAACCGCGACCCGGCCGTCTTCACCGACCCCGACCGCTTCGACATCACCCGCCCGGACGCCACCCGACACCTCGCATTCGGCCACGGCATCCACCACTGCCTCGGCGCACAACTGGGCCGCCTCCAGGCCGAGGTCGCATTCACCGAACTGCTGCGCCGCTTCCCCGCCCTACGCCTGGCCGAACCGGCCGAACCCGCGCAGTGGCAGGAGAACCCGAGGCACCGCGGGCTGCTCAACCTGCGAGTGCTGCTGCACTGACGCCGCCAGGCCCCCACCCACCCAAAGCCGGTGGGGGCCGAGCACATCACCTGCTCGGTCCGGACCCGCCCATCCGACGCACCACGTCGAGGACCAAATCCCGCGAACACCTGGGCCAGCCGGACAGCTGAAGCTGCACACAGCAGAACGGTCTCCACCACGGTAAGCGGCAACTCCCCCTGATAACCGTGCTCCCACGCGCCGACTTCCAGGACTCACTGCGGCTCTGAAGCTCTACGACCTTCCTCATGCCCGAGGCCAACTACCCCAAGGCCGGCAACACTCCGCGGCAACCGGCGACCAGCCCCCGCCCCACCTCGCTTCGCCCGGCAGCGCCCACCGCGCACCTGTCCCACATGAACACCACCCGGCGGACAACCTCCTCAGCCGCGCATCCCGCACAACCAGCCGAACAGACGCGGCCCCTAACTGCACCGCCCACAAGACCATCCAGACGGAGCCACGTCACCGGCGGCAGTCGGCGGCCCCGGACAGTCTCGGCCACTGCCTCAGTGTCCAGCATGTACGACAGCAACAGGCTGACCCTAACCTCGGACGGGTACCACTCCCGACGGTCCTCAACCTCCACGTGCGGGTACGCTTCGAGAACTCAGGCCACGACGCCGACAACCATCCCTGGGGCAAGGAGAGATGGCAACAGCGCATCGACTGTTCGACGGGACCCCTACCAATCGAACTGAATCAACCAAGCCCCTCGGCCACTAATCACCCCAGGTCAAAAAGCGTCGGCCCCGCACCCGCGGGGATTGCTCCCGCGGTTCGAGCGCCCGGCAGGACACCAGGGAGTCGGCCCCGCACCCGCGGGGATTGCTCCGAGGTCCGGGCCCGGCTTCTGGGGATCACCGAGTCGGCCCCGCACCCGCGGGGATTGCTCTCGGGCCCGGACGCGGAGGCCGGCCGGGGCATCGTCGGCCCCGCACCCGCGGGGATTGCTCTGCCCATCTCGTCCGCGTACTCGGTGGAGGTGGATCGGCCCCGCGCCCGCGGGGATTGCTCCAGCGACGACACCCTCGACGAGACCGGCGTCGGGTCGGCCCCGCACCCGCGGGGATTGCTCCACCGGCAGGAGCGTGCAGTGGCAGTTGTCGTGGTCGGCCCCGCACCCGCGGGGATTGCTCAAGTGGTACGACGCGGAGCCTTCTCCGGTTCTCATCGACCCCGCGCCCGCGGGGATTGCTCCCGGGCACCGCACCGAGACAAGGGCGGCGGGTAATCGGCCCCGCGCCCGCGGGGATTGCTCCTCGCCGAAGCTGTCTCCACCGGCGGCTCCCGGATCGGCCCCGCGCTCGCGGGGATTGCTCCCGTGCGCGCCAGGTGGTGCCGCGCTTCTCGGAATCGGCCCCGCACACGCGGGGGTTGTTCCCGCCGCTCGATGTCCTGCTCCGCCTTGTACGGGTTGGCCCCGCACACGCGGGGATTTCTCAATTCTGTGGGCGCATACCTTCGCGGCTGCCGCGTCGACCCCGCGCTCGCGGGGATCGCTCCCGCATCGAGCAGAAGGCCGCGCCGTGCAAGCTTTCGGCCCCGCACTCGCGGGGATCGCTCGAGGGACCAGCCGGCCATGCAGGCGGCGGCGGTATCGGCCCCGCGCTCGCGGGGATTGCTCCTCCGCTTCGCTGGCGCGTGGTTCGGATGCCCGGTCGGCCCCGCGCACGCGGGGATTGCTCCTCGCCTTCGTCATCGACGCCACCACCTTCGTAATCGGCCCCGCGCACGCGGGGATTGCCCCTACCTCGCGTTCTCGCTACATGAGGACGAGGAGTCGGCCCGGCGCTCGCGGGGATTGCTCCAGCGTTCCGCAGCGGTGCCAGCCGTACGCCTTGTCGGCCCCGCGCCCGCGGGGGTTGCTCGGGGCTCTTCACCAAGCAAATCGACGCCATGCTGTCGGCCCCGCGCTCGCGGGGATGGTTCAGGAGACCAGCCCGTCGCACCGGTGACCACCGGGAATTGGTCTCGTCGAGGGTGCGAGCAAGGCGGACACGAGCCTGCCAGGGCCGGTCGAAGACGGTGTCCAACCGCCTTCGACCGGCACGCGGGCCCGCGCCACTGGCAACACACCACGGTGCTGCCCGACGCCCGCCGCGACACCGTCGAGTTCGCCGAACCGTCTACCAACGCCCCGCAATCGTCACCTGCACCACCGACCGGAACGGCCTCCAGGACAGCGGACAACACCCCAGAACGCGGCACCGGGACGACGAGCGGCAAGCTGGCGGGCGGGAGGCTGCCGACGGACCTGCCGCTCGGCACCGCACCTCGACCCGAGCGAGAGCATCCAGACGCCCCGACGTCACCAGCGGCAGGAAGCGATCCCAAACGACCTCCATTACCACCACCACGGCACACAGCATCTGCGACAGCAATACGCCGCCCCCGCCCACCCAGCCGCCTCCTGGCCTCGGGCGGATACCAACGCCAGCCGCCCCCAAGCACCGCCCCGAACCTCCCCACACGAGTACGCTTCGGGAGCGCAAGACACAGCTGACAACTCCCCCACCCGCAAGAAGAAGCATGAACTCCTTCACAGACCGCCTGCCTAATCGAACTGAATCAACTGACGGCCCCTGACACGAATCACCGCAGGTCAGGAAGTGTCGGCCCCGCACGCGCGGGGATTGCTCCACGTTCAAGGGCGCGGTGCGGCAGGAGTTCGAGTCGGCCCCGCACGCGCGGGGATTGCTCCGGCAGGGCCGGGTGCTCCGCCAGGTCGAAGCCGTCGGCCCCGCACGCGCGGGGATTGCTCTCGCAGGTCGCCCCGGCAGGGTGCCCGGTCGGTATCGGCCCCGCGCTCGCGGGGGTTGCTCCCGCTGGTGGAGACCGCCGTCCAGGCCCTCGCCATCGGCCCCGCGCTCGCGGGGATTGCTCTGGGACGTCGGTCAGCCCCGATGTTGTTCGGGTATCGGCCCCGCGCTCGCGGGGATCGCTCCTGGCCGATGCTCTTCGGCGTCCGCAGGCGCGGGTCGGCTCCGCACACGCGTGGATTACTCCAGCACCGGCTCACCGGGGAACGGCACGGCCCAGTCGGCCCCGCGCCCGCAGGGATTGCTCCACCTTCGGCACCATCAAGGCGAAGGCCGCGGTGTCGGCCCCGCACACGCGGGGATTACTCCTCCAGACCGGAAGACGAATCCGGACGTGCTTGATCGGGCCCGCGCTCGCGGGGATTGCTCCGCCGGCACCGCCTTCCAGCAGATCGCGGGCATGTCGGCCCCGCGCTCGCGGGGATTGCTCCTTGCTGTGATCGGCCGGCGTGCACTCGGGGCGGTCGGCCCCGCGCTCGCGGGGATTGCTCCGAGCTGCGGAAGTCGACCGGCACCTTCCAGGGGTCGGCCCCGCGCTCGCGGGGATCGTTCCTTGTTCAGTGAAGCGCAGTTGAGCTCTGGAGTATCGGCCCCGCGCCCACAGGGATCGCTCCCGGGCAGCCCGGTGCAGCTTCGTCGACACTTGATCGGTCTCGCGCTCGTGGGGATCGCTCCCGGGATCCGCGCGATGGCGACGTCGATCTGCGATCAGCCACGCACACGCGGGGATTGCTCCCGCCGCTCGATGTCCTGCTCCACCTTGTACGGGTTGGCCCCGCACATGCGGGGATTGCTCCAGCACCGGCTCGCCGGGGAACAGCACGGCCCTATCGGCGCCGCGCTCGCGGGGATCGCTCTGTGGGACACTCCGGCATTTTCCTCGGCCGGGGATCGGCCCCGCGCTCGCGGGGATCGCTCCGCCCCCGCTCGGCTTCGGCCGGGCGGGGGCGCTTCGTCGTTACGGGGTGTCGTGCGTCCACCGCCACACGCTGTCCGCGTCCGGCTCGTACCAGGACCGTCCGTCGGCGTATCGGCCATGCCGCCATCGTGCGACCGGCATCGGACCATGCAGGTCAGGAACGTGGGGCGCGCCCGTACTCAGCAACCCAGCGCGAGGTGAGCACGATGTCTGCGGTCTCAACTGGGCGCCCGGTGGCCTGGTCGTAGAAGGTCCGTTCAATTGCCATCACCGGGACAGCGGGTGCAACGCCGAGGGCCTGAGCCTCAGGTCGCGTGGCAGCCCTGGCACTCACGCGCTCAACGGGCACGCCCACGTCGATGCCGATGATCGCCATGCGGTCGGCGACGCCGATACCAGCGTGTGGACCGGCCTCGGGCAGGACGATCAAGCTACCGCCAGTGGTGGCCATCGGTTCCCAGCTCTCTGCGAGCTGCACCGGGTCTCCGTCGGCCAGGTACACGTAGGTCGTGTGCATCACCGGATCGCCGGGCTGGATTTCCAGCCGGGCCGCGATGCGGGCCTCGGCGGCACGAGGCTGAGATTCGTGCCGCCAAGTACCGGCGACACCCTGTCTGGCGAGGGTGGCCTCCGTCGGGCTGCCGTCGCCGCGGGGTACGCGTTGACGGCGCACCAGGACGGTGGGCGGTTCCTGGCTGCGGACGTAGTAGCCGCGGCCATGGCGGGCGACGACCAGGCCCTCGGATTCGAGTAGCCGGTAGGCGTTCTGGCCGACGCCGTGGGAGTAGCCGAATTCCTCACGCAGTGCAGCGAGAGATGGCAACTGGGCTCCGGCTGCGAGCTGGCCGGTGAGGATCCGTTCGCGGATGTGGTCTGCGATGCGGAGGTAGGGGGATTCGGCGTCGCCTGCCATGCATGTCCTCCTACGTTCCGTGCTCGGTGGGTGACAGAGTATGCGGCCAGGCCCTACTGTATGTGTAGAGCTAATCCTTACATGTACTGGGGGATCGGTGCAGATCGGCATGTGCGCAGGAGCCGTGAAGGCTGCGCTCGGTCAGGCCACAGGCGCCCACGTACGCGTTACGCGCCCCAACGCTGGAGTAGTGCGCCTGAGCGTCCCCGCGCCTGTCGACGAATCAGTCGAACGCTGGGCTGATGTCCTGGCCATCGTGCAGTCCTGCACCTCATGGGGATCCACGGACGCAACTGGCGCGGTGGTCGTTTGGGCCGAACTGGAGGAGCCGCAATGATCTCCAGACCGGACGTCCCCTCCGGCATCGTCATCACTCTGGACACAGCCCAGGCCGGGTGCTACGTCAGCGCCGAGTGCCAACTCGACGCCCACCACGGGTGTCCCGGCGGCCTGTGGGACGAGTGCGGTGCTCGGGTGCTGGTATGCCTCTGCGGCCAGTCGGGGTGCCCCTGCGTTCGCAACCTGCCGAGCGGATCTCCCACCGGTGGCCCGAACCAGCCCCCTCGCGATCAGGTCGAAACGCCCTGATCAACCCTCCGTTTCCTCCCCGGGCCTGACGGTCGGCCCAGGAGGTTGCACCACTCGCCACACCGAGAGGAGCACTACCATGATCACTCCCGAACCCACCCCGGCACTGGCGCCGCCCCCGACCGCTCCGGACCAGTTCGTGAGCGCGGCGACGTTCGACTCCGTCATCTCCACCGTGCTCTCCAACAACGAGGGCATGGACGTCGCGATGGCCACCCGGATCACCCGGGAAGCCATCGCGTTCGTGGTCGTGGGCGCCCGCCGCCCGCACCTGGCCATGGCGCCGTCCAGGATCGTGGACGAGGGCTGGCACGCGTTCCTCGTCCACACCGAGGCGTACGCCGAGTTGTGCGAGCGCGAGGGCCGGTTCGTGCACCACAGCCCGGGATTCGACCCGGGCAACTTCGACCAGGACATCATGGAGCAGACCCAGGCTGCCATCCGGGAGGCGGGCTTCGAGGTCGACCAGGAACTGTGGCGGCCGCCGACGGACGACAGCCTGGTGACCGTAGCGGCGAGCTGTCAGCACTCGCCCAGCTGTTCAATCAGGCCGATGAAGAAACCGGAGAAGCCCTGCACCAAGCCCGCTGAATAGCGGACTCGGAACGCGTACGCTGCCGGCACACGAGTAGGAGGCATCCGATGGAGTGGATCGATCCGCGGTACGCAGACCTGGTCGCGTGCTACCGGCAGCAGGACTTCGAAGCTTTCGGGCCATTGCTCGAACGTCCCGACGGCGAGCCTGTGCCCCCGCGGCTCGGGTTCGTCATGGAGCCGCTTCGAGGCGAGTAGCAGCAGGTCAAGGCCCTGGCCGGCCCGATGGCCGGCCAGGGCTGCTCGTCGCGGACCAGGCGCCAGAGTGGCACGCCGATTGCCCGCGCGATGGCGCCGAGTTGGGCGTCGCAGGTGCGAGGCCGTTCTCGATCCGCCCGATCGTGCGCCGGTCAAGTCCGGAGCGCTCCCCAAGCCGCTCCTGCGTGGGGTCCGCCTGTCGCCTGAGCGAGAGGATCCGGGCCCCGACGCCTCGCCGGTCGCGGATCTGCTGTTCGTCGGGTTGGTACGGGGCGGTCACCCCTTGGCGCTGACCGGATCATGATCAAAAGTCTGTACCGATATGCCGCCACTTATCGATCATCCGTTCGATAGGCTTGACCCACCGCAGCCCGGAGGGACCAACTGAGAGCACACTCTGAGCGCCACCTACGCTCTATCGGCCCCGCGCCCGCGGGGATTGCTCCGAGGCCCACTATGCGGTCTGCGCTCTTCTCGGATCGGCCCCGCGCTCGCGGGGATTGATCCGGTCTGCGGGATCGGGCGGGTACGCTCAGCGCATCGGCCCCGCACACGCGGGGATTGCTCCGACCTGACCCGGCCCCAGCTGCTCGCAGTCTCATCGGCCCAGCGCTCGCAGGGATTGTTCCGCACATTGCCATCGCCGAACTCACGCTGTTGGCAACACAGTTGCGGGGACTGTTCCGCGGCAGATCCCCAACCCGCCCGGCGGACTTACCCCACAGTGCACCCAGCTCCTGATTTCGGGCAGGTACCGATGCCAGCGGTCCTCAATTATCGTCTCAATCTCCACGTGCGGGTACGCTTCGGGGAGTCAGGCCTCGACACTGACAACCAGCCCTGAGGCAAGAAGAGATGACAACACATCGACTGTTCGACGGGACCTCTACCAATCGAACTGAATCAATCAAGCCCCTCAGTCGCTAATCACCGCAGGTCAGAAAGTATCGGCCCCGCGCTCGCGGGGATCGCTCCTCGCCGCCCACATGATCGCCGCGCTGCCCGACATCGGCCCCGCGCTCGCGGGGATCGCTCCATGGTGGTGAACTCCTCTGGTGTGGTCAGTAGATCGGCCCCGCGCTCGCGGGGATCGCTCAGACAGGGGGTGCGGCCACCGATGAGCTCCTTCATCGGCCCCGCGCTCGCGGGGATCGCTCGATGGCCGGGGACTTCGAGGCCTCCATGGTCAAATCGGCCCCGCGCTCGCGGGGATCGCTCCTCCGTCGTGCCGTCCGTCACCGCGGTGGTGACATCGGCCCCGCGCTCGCGGGGATCGCTCCTGTTCCGGGTCGCGGCCGGCAAGCGCGGCTCGATCGGCCCCGCGCTCGCGGGGATCGCTCCTCCATGCCGCGGTGGAAGAAGTCGAAGTACTCATCGGCCCCGCGCTCGCGGGGATCGCTCCTCCGGGTGCCGGGTGCGGCGCCACGTGGACAGATCGGCCCCGCGCTCGCGGGGATCGCTCCGTCATGTCGGCGGCCTGCTCCGGCCCGGGTGCATCGGCCCCGCGCTCGCGGGGATCGCTCCGCCCCCGACCTGGCCTTCCACGCCCGCCGGTTATCGGCCCTGCGCTCGCGGGGATCGCTCTCTACCCTCGCGCGCTGGATGGATGAGCGGCTCATCGGCCCCGCGCTCGCGGGGATCGCTCCCCGCAGACCCTGTGGCAGCACGAGCAGGGTGAATCGGCCCCGCGCTCGCGGGGATCGCTCCTTGAGGCTGTCCTCGGTGGTGTGGCCGACGCTATCGGCCCCGCGCTCGCGGGGATCGCTCCAGCTGGCACCGCCGGGACTCCTTCGACCGGCGATCGGCCCCGCGCTCGCGGGGATTACTCGGCCGCAGGCACCGTGGAGCGGACGATATCGGGGTCGGCCCAGCGCTCTCGGGGATTGCTCCTGTCCGTGCTTCGAGAAGTACCTCGCCGCCATATCGGCCCCGCACACGCGGGGATGGTTCAGGGGACCAGCCCGTCGCACCGGTGACCACCGGGAGTTGGTCTCGTCGAGGGTGCGAGCAAGGCGGACACGAGCCTGCCAGGGCCGGTCGAAGACGGTGTCCAACCGCCTTCGACCGGCACGCGGGCCCGCGCCGCTGGCAACACACCACGGTGCTGCCCGACGCCCGCCGCGACGCCTTCGAGTTCGCCGGCACCGTCTGCCAACGCCCCCGCAATCGTCACTTGCACCACCGACCGGAACGGCCTCCAGGACAGCGGACAACACCCCAGAACGCGGCACCGGGACGACGAGCGGGACGCTGGCGAGCAGGAGGCTGCCGGCGGACCTGCCTCTCGGCACCGCACCTCGGCCCGCGCGCGAGCATCCAGACGCCCCGACGTCACCAGCGGCAGGAAGCGATCCCAAACAACCTCCATCACCACCACCACGGCACACAGCATTTGCGACAGCAGCACGTCGCCCCCGCCCACCCAGCCGCCTCCTGACCTCGGGCGGATACCAACGCCAACCGCCCCCAAGCACCGCCCCGAACCTCCCCACACGAGTACGCTTCAGGAGCGCAAGACACAGCTGACAACTCCCCCACCCGCAAGAAGAAGCATGAACTCCTTCACAGACCGCCTGCCCAATCGAACTGAATCAACTGACGGCCCCTGACACGAATCACCACAGGTCAGGAAGTGTCGGCCCCGCACGCGCGGGGATTGCTCTTTGGGCGCACTATGGCTAAGACGGTTGGCCCAGTCGGCCCCGCACGCGCGGGGATTGCTCCCACCCGTCACCTGCCCGCCACCGCACCGCCTCGTCGGCCCCGCACGCGCGGGGATTGCTCCGGCAGCTGGCTGGCGGGGGTGCACGACAAGTAATCGGCCCCGCACACGCGGGGATTGCTCCCCGGGCAAGCGGCCCGTCCCCGAGGGCGTCAAGTCGGCCCCGCACACGCGGGAATTGCTCCCGCGCACCCGCCGGACCCTCCGGGAGAGTGGGGTCGGCCCCGCACACGCGGGGATTGCTCTGTCTCGGTCTTCGGTGGCCCGGGACGCGCCGCATCGGCCCCGCGCCCGCGGGAATTGCTCCTTGGCCTCCCGGCTGGCGATCCCGGCGGCCCAGTCGGCCCCGCGCCCGCGGGGGCGCTGCCGTACCGATCCGAGTAGGGGTTCGGCGTGACGACGCCGGACGCCGCTGCGCCCCACCCCGGGAGACTCGGGGTGGGGCGCAGCGGCGTGTTCAGCGCATCAGATCATCTGCGGTGGTGGGCAGTCGTATGGACCGACCGTTCGTCACCATTTGCTGGAGGAGGGCGAATCCATCCTGCTTCGAGACGATGAATCCAACGCAGGCGACCGCCATCACGTCCTTGGTGCGCATCGTCGGGATCCCTCTGTGTCGCGCGAGGTCCAGCGACGCCTTGTCGTCGCTGATCCACGTGGCCTCTTTGAACTCCACCCGGGTGCTGATGACGTGCAGGGTCTCGGACTCCCCGAGATGCCTGAGCGGATCCGACGGGCTGCCGAAGAACACGCCCTGTCGAATCCGCTCCACGGCCTCGGGGTCGTCGACTTCGATCGGCTCCCCCAGCCAGCGGGAGACGTCGGGTAGGTCCAGGGCCGGCAGATATCGCGATGATCGCTTGGCTTCGTACGCCACTGCTTCCGTCCATCGACCCCGGCCGCTCAGTACGTTTTCCAGGATGTCGAGCCTGGAGACGGACGCGAAGTTGCACAGGACCGTGTTGTCGGGAAAGCAGCTGATCATGGGCTGAACGCGAGCTCCGTTCCGGGATCGGACGGTGCCGCCTGCTGCTGCTCGGGCTCGAACTGGGCGGGCTCCAGGAGGTCCAGGAGCACGTCCGGGTCGAGGTCCAGGAGGGCTGCCAGCGGCCGGACTGTCGCATCACCCGAAGCATAAGCCTTGATTGCCAGCTCTGTTAGTCGTCGAGGATGCCAACCCCGTTGGCTGCGCTCGGTGTTGACCATGTGCTGCTCCAAGGCCCCCGCGGCACCGGCAATCCTGGCGCCGTCGGCTGTCAACATCGCGCCCCACTGCCTGCACTGATCAGCAGTCAGGACCCCCAGCACCTTCAGCCGGGTTGCCATCGCGCTCGGCGACACGCGGTACTTCCAGGCCAGCTCCGCCACCAGGTCACCGCCGGCCGTTCGGTCCCGGGCGTCGGCCAGGACGGTGGTACACGGCATCAGGAACTCCGCAGCGAATGCGTTCGCCTGCACTTCCATCGCGGTGGTCGACCGGCCCGGCTGCACCTTCTCGACGACCGCCTCGTCATGCGCGTCGCCGGCGAGAATGTGGCCGAGTTCGTGGGCAAGGGTGAACCGTTGGCGTGTCCACACATTGGTTTTGGCAACGAGGATGAGGTCGAAGCTCTCGGTCGACCAGGACAGGCCGTCCAGCTTGTCGGGAAGATCGACGCCCGCGATCTCCACGCCGAAGGCCTGCTCGAAGCTTGAAGCTAGGTTCTGGGTCGAGAGGGTCCAGGGGTCGACTCCCACTGCCGCCAGGGCGGCCTGGGCGAGCTGCGTGCCGTCGATTCCCTCTGGGCGGTTGTGGGCGCGCCTCGGCAGGTCGCTCCCGATCCGCGCCAAGGCGTCGATCACCTGCTCGTACCGGCCCAGGAGTCTGCGCACTTCGTCGGTGGTGTGCTCACAGGCGCCCGTCTTCCGCGCGGCGGCGCCGAGCGCCGAGCGCGGCTCGACGCCGCGCAGCAACCAGTCAACGGTTCTGCCGCCGAAATCGGCGATCAGCGCCAGTTCGAGGGAGGTGAAGCGGCGTTTCCCGCCAAGCGACTTCGACAGCTTGTCTGGGGAGATTCCAATGCGCTCCGCCATGACGGCCTGGGTCTCACCCGTTGAGCCGATGACCTGACGCACGCGTTCAATCAGTCCGGCATCCATGCTGTGACCGTACAGTCGCGTTGCGATTCTCGCAATCGACATGACCAGGTTGTGACCTGGGGTTCACCCGCCCGAGTGAGTGCGCGGCGCGCACTGGCGGCGAAGCCACGACAGGTGCTCTGACCTGCGGAAATGCAATCGCGGCCACACGGTGATTGGGCGCTGCCGGGCGCAGTGGCGAGCCAGGCCCGCAATGACCGCTGCAATCATTGGTACAGACCACGCCACACGTCATTGCTTCGGGAACGTGCCGGCTTGTCGAGCCGATGGCCGCGTCCGCGTCCGCCTAAGGCCTCCCCGCGTAGGCCAGGACAGGGCTGTGCCCCACTGGGGAGGGCCAGTGGGACGCAGCCACTCAAGCGGTCAGGAGAGGCTGGTGATCTGCAGAACTGTGACGCGGCGCGCCTCCTCGTTCGGCAGCAGTCGTCCCCACGCCCACGGGAATCGCTCTCCGCTAGCATCAGTGCCAAGTCAGTTGCACGGGTCGGCCCCACCCTCGCGGGGATTGCTCCACCTTCGGCACCATCAAGGCGAAGGCCGCGGTGTCGGCCTCGCACACGCGGGGGTTGCTCCCCGAACAAGGCCAAGGGGACGGCTTGGGCGAGCTCGGCCCCGCGCTCGCGGGGATGGTTCAGGAGACCAGCCCATCACACCGGTGATCACCGAGAGCTGGTCTCGTCGAGGGGAAGAGGCATGAACTCCTTCACACGCCGCCTGCCTAATCGAACTAAATCAACTGCCGGTCCCTGACACGAATCACCGCAGGTCACGAAGTGTCGGCCCCGCGCTCGCGGGGATTGCTCCCGGACGTCCCAGGAGGCCAGGGCGTACAGGTCGTCGGCCCCGCGCTCGCGGGGATTGCTCCCAGATCTCCTCGGGCTCCGAGCCGTCGCAGAGGTCGGCCCCGCGCTCGCGGGGATTGCTCCTCGGGCGACGCGAACAAAAGGGGGCGCTTGCCGTCGGCCCCGCGCTCGCGGGGATTGCTCCGGCGACGAGATCACCGACATCACGCTCAGCCTGTCGGCCCCGCGCTCGCGGGGATTGCTCCAGGCCGACGTGCTGCCAGCCAGCCGGGACGGTGTCGGCCCCGCGCTCGCGGGGATTGCTCCCTGACCCGGTGGGCCGTCGCGGCGCGCTACCTGGTGCTGGGGTCGGCCCCGCGCTCGCGGGGATTGCTCCACCCTCGCCGCCCGGGGCGTGGACGCTGGCCGGTCGGCCCCGCGCTCGCGGGGATTGCTCGATGACCATGCTCCGCTGGGCCACCGACACGACGTCGGCCCCGCGCTCGCGGGGATTGCTCCCGCATCGTGTTCAGCGACCGGTCTCGTAGCCGGTCGGCCCTGCGCTCGCGGGGATTGCTCTCCAGTTGGAGCCCGGTGCCCCGCCTCCGCTCGGTCGGCCCCGCGCTCGCGGAGATTGCTCCGGCCTTGCCGACGGCCAGCACCACGTCTACTGGGTCGGCCCCGCGCTCGCGGGGATTGCTCCTGGTACCTCCGGGACCCCGAGCAGGACCTGCTGTCGGCCCCGCACATCGGGGATTGCTCCATCAGTCCGTTCTCGTCAGAGACGGACCGGCGGTCGGCCCCGCGCCCGCAGGGATTACTCCTGTGACGCGCACTGTTCCGCCATCATGCGGACGTCGGCCCCGCGCTTGTGGGGATTGTTCCGGGGTGGCGGCCCAGGAGGCGAATCAGGCCTTTCGGCTTCGCGCCTCCGGGCGGGGTTGCCGGCATCAGGAGGAAGTAGGTTGGCTCGCTGCCTGGACGGCGGCTCCCGGCCCTCCTGGTAGTTGAGGGGGACGCCATCGTCGGTGGGGGCCAGGACTTTGTGGGGCTGCCCCTTCGTCCCATGTGCCACGTTCGTGTGGCCCCTGGTTGCCGGGAACGCCCGGTTGGCCTTGGGGCATGCCGTCGTATCCCGCCAGTTCTGGTGCTCGGTCAGTCATGGGCCCGAATCCGGGCCCATGGCGTGATCTCTGGGGAGACATCCGGGTCTTCGGAAACCGTCCTGGTGCCCACACGGGCTCAATCGAACGCGTGCTTCTTTCTCCTTCGGAAAGGTGTCGACCTCCAGGGCGGGGCACGAAACCCCCGTCGCCGGCGTGGGCAACTGGCCTATAGGCGAGACCATTTGTGGCCGACAAGAGGTGGTCCCGTTGTGCGGCGTGCCGCGCAACGGGACCACCGGCCAGCAGCAGCCGGGCTGCCGGCGGGAATCCCACCTCCGGACCCCGTGGCTCCGGAGGTGGGATTCGAGGGGCCCTGTCGGGCCGGCCGTGGGGGGAGATCACGGCCGGGCCGAGGGGGCGGGGGGATCAGTGCGGGAGGTTCCACTTCTGGTTGTCGGCGCCGTTGCAGTCCCAGATGCCGAGCTGGTTGCCGTTGTTGGTGGCGAAGCCCAGGTCGTCCAGGCAGCGGCCGGACTGCGGGTTGAGCAGCGAGCCGTCGGGCTGGGCCTTCCACTGCTGGGCTCCGCTGCCGTTGCAGTCGTAGAGCTGGACCATGGTGTGGTTGGCGGTGTTGCCACCCTCCACGTCCATGCACTTGCCGAGGGCGCGCATCGTCCCGTCCACTCCGACGGTCCACTTCTGGGCGTTCGTGCCGTTGCAGTCATAGATCTGGACCGCGGTGCCGTTCTTGTTCTCGCCGCCCCGGACGTCGACGCACTTGCTCGCGTAGCCGCTGATCTGGCCCTGCGGCCCGGCGACCGGCGGCGGCACCGTCCCGAGGAAGACGATCTGCGGGAACATGATGGTGTCACCGAAGTTGCACATGGCGGTGCTCATCCCGCTCCCGACGACGGCTCCGCCGATCGCCATGCGCATGTACGGGCCGGTGTTGTTGACGTAGTACTGGCACTGCGCCTGCACGCGCCAGATCTGCAGGGGACTGATGCCCGAACAGGTTCCGATGACCTGGCCGCCGCCGGCGGCAATGGCGTTACACCCGCCGGCCAGCGCCGCACTCGAACTCGCCTGCTCTGCCTGGGCGGTGGCGGGCGCGGCCTGGCGCGCGGCGGTGGATGCGGCCTGGGCGGCGGCGGGGACGGTGAGTGCCGCGGCGGAGGCCAGCAGCGTGGTCATCATGACAACAGCGGTACGGCGCATGAGGGTTGGGCCCTTTCCGTGATGACAGGGTGATGGCACTGCTCAGATGTTGCGCAGGTTTGGTCATGAGCATTGCAGTGCCGCCTGGGGTCGTCAACGGATGTGGGCCGACAAGATGTCGCCATTCACCTCAGCTCATCCGCGACCTGCTCGTTCCCGCCGGACGGGAGTCTGAAAGGAGTCGGACGGGAGCCGAACAGGGGCTGGATCCAGCCGAATTGACGCGATCTCAGCCCAGCGCGCGGTCGAGGTTGAAGGCCGCGCTGATCAGCGAGAGGTGGGTGAAGGCCTGCGGGAAGTTGCCGAGTTGCTCGCCGGTCGGGCCGATCTCCTCGGCGAACAGCCCGAGGTGGTTGGCGTAGGTGAGCATCTTCTCGAAGGCGAGCCGGGCCTCCTCCAGGCGGCCGGCGCGGGCCAGTGCCTCGACGTACCAGAAGGAGCAGATCGAGAAGGTGCCCTCGGAGCCGCTCAGGCCGTCCGGGCTGGTGGCCGGGTTGTAGCGGTAGACCAGGGAGTCGGAGACCAGGCCCTTGGTGAGCGCGTCCAGGGTGGAGAGCCACTTGGGGTCGGTGGGCGAGATGAACTTGGCCATCGGCATCATCAGCAGCGAGGCGTCCAGCTCGCCGTCGTCCAGGGACTGGACGAACGCGCCCAGCTCGCTCGACCAGCCGCGCCGCATGATCTGGTGGTAGATCGCGTCCCGGGTCTGCCGCCAGCGGGGCAGGTCGGCCGGCAGGCCGCGGCGGTTCGCCATCCGGATCGCCCGTTCCAGCGCCACCCAGCACATCAGCCGCGAGTACACGTAGTTCCTGCGGCCGCCGCGGGTCTCCCAGATGCCCTCGTCGGGCTGGTCCCAGTTCTCGCAGAGCCAGTCCGCCACCATGCCGACGTCCTCCCAGCCGGCGCTGCTGATCGGCTGCCCCCACTTGTCGTACAGGTAGATGGAGTCGATCATGGCTCCGTAGATGTCCAGCTGGAGCTGGCCGGTGGCGGCGTTGCCGACCCGCACGGGTGCGGAGCCCAGGTGGCCCTCCAGGTGCGGCAGCGCGTACTCGGGCAGCTCGGTGCGACCGTCGATGCCGTACATGATCTGCAACGGGCCGTTCGCGGCGGTGTCGCGCATGCGCTCGAAGAGGAAGCCCATGAACGCCTCGGCCTCCGAGGTGAACCCGAGGCGCAGCATGGCGTAGACGCAGAAGGCGGCGTCGCGGACCCACATGTACCGGTAGTCCCAGTTGCGCTCGCCGCCGACCTGCTCGGGCAGGCTGGTGGTGGGTGCGGCGACGATCGCGCCGGTCGGCGCGTAGGTGAGCAGTTTGAGCAGCAGGGCTGAGCGGTGCACCATCTCCCGCCACCGGCCCTGGTAGCGCGACCCGGCCAGCCAGTGGCGCCAGAACCGGACGGTCGCCTCGAACTGCTCCTCCGCCTCGGCGCGCGGACACGACCGGGCCGGGACGTCGTCACCGATCTGGTCGAGGGCGAACACGACGGAGTCGCCCTCCAGGAGCTTGAAGTGCGACCACACGTCCAGGCCGTCGGTCTCCAGCGGCGCGGTGGCGGTCAGCGCGAGCGTCAGCGACGGGGAGCGGAACACCGCGACGTGGCCTTCGAGGGAGACGGTGTGCGTCTCGGCGCCGTAGCCGAAGCGGGGGGCGATCCGCGCCCGGAACGGAAGGATGCCCCGGACGCAGATGAGCCGCCGGATCAGCCGGTGTCGGGCGACCTCGGGCGACCCCTCGGCCACGGGCATGAAGTCCTGGATCTCCGCCACGCCGTCCGCGGCGAAGAAGCGTGTGATCAGCACGTTCGTGTCGGGGAAGTAGAACTGCCGGGTGCGGGTCGGGACGTCCGCGGCCAGTTCGAACGATCCGCCCCGCTCCGCGTCGAGGATGGCGCCGAACACGCTGGGCGCGTCGAAGCGCGGACAGCAGTACCAGTCGATGGTGCCGTTCGTGCCGACCAGGGCGGTCGTCCGGAGGTCGCCGATCAGGCCGTGCTCGGAGATCGGCAGGTACCGGCCGTTGTCCGCCTGCTCGAACCCCGTCGTGTCGAACGCCATGCCGACCTCCCCGCCGCTGTGGCGCGGGCTTGGAGACGAAGCCTTCCTAGCCATGGTAGATCGCCGTCGGCGCGGGGGCCGGGCCGAGCACCGGCCGGGCCTCCCGGGCCCCAACCGGTGCGGGCCCCAACCGGTGTGGGCCCCGGCCGGTGTGGGCCCCGGCCGGCGCGGCTTCCGCCATGGGCGTGGCCCCTCCCGTCCCAGCCGGACGCGAGGGGCCACGCGACGAGAGGGGCCACGCCCCGTGGTCAGCGGGTGACGCTCCAGACCAGGCTGCGGGTCAGCGCTGGGGTCAGGGCCGGGTCGATGACGGACGAGGTGGGGTCGTTCGCGACGGCCTTGAGCTCGTGGGCGGCGGGCTTGGGGCCGGTGGGGCCGAGGTCGGAAACGGCGATCGCCTTGCGGTCGCGCAGGGCCGTCACCTCCTTGCCGTCGAGGTACCACCGCAGCTTGGTGCCGGAGACCGGGAGGTCGACGGTGAGGCGGTCGGTCGCGGTCAGCCGGGTGGTGACGGGCGTGGCGCTGGAGAGGGTGGAGGCGCGCCGGTAGAAGCCGGCGATCATCGCCTCGCGGCCGGGCAGGTTGAACTCGCGGCCGAGGGAGCGCATCACCGAGTTGTCGGTCGGCCGGTTGAGGCCGGACGGGTAGTTGCTGCCGCCCTGGTAGGCGCCGACGGTGCCACCGTCGGGAGAGGTCTTGCCGAGCCAGCGGTACCACTTGGTCTTGTCCTGGCGCATCCGGTCGGCGCTCAGGGTGGTGATGTTGGGCTGCGTGGGCTCCGCGCCCTTGTAGGGCCCCGCCCCATCGGCCCAGTACTCGTCCGCGAGCTTGCCCAGCGAGTGGCCGGTCTCGTGCACCGCTATCTGGCCGGACGCGCCGTTGCCGCCCGCCACGGTGGCGATGCCCTCGTAGCCGAGCGGCGACTGGGTGCTGCCGTAGCCGGCGCCGCCGTACTTGGCGGTGTTGGCGACGACGATCACGAGGTCGGCCTGCGGGGCCTTGGCGGCGTAGGCGTCGACGGCCTTGACGTCCACGCACAGCAGCCGCTCGATGGAGTTGCACCAGAAGTGCGAGCCGAGGGCGGTCTTGCGGACGGTGTCCTGCTTCGGGTCCCCGGAGACGCCCGACTGTGCGGAGACGGCGCCCACGGCCCACACGTTGAACAGCTTGCGGTAGGTGGCGTAGGGCTCGACGGCGCTGATGTCCTTCCACTTCGCCGCGGCGTCCTTGCGGAACTTGTCCTGCTCCGAGGCCGTGTAGCCGTCGCCGATCATGACCACGTCCAGCTTGCTGTCCGTGCTCCCGTTGTTGACGACCTTCGTGACGGCGCCGTCCCCGGCGGCAGCCCCGGCAGCGGCCGCGCTCATGGACTGCTCGGCGACGAAGGGGGACGCCGAAGGGACCTTGGTCCGGCTGATGGCGCCGTCCTCGGCGAAGACCTCGACGTCCTGGCCGCCCGGGAAGGCGTCCGGGGAGGCGTCCGGGGAGCCGGCGATGGCGGCCGGCTCGGACGGGGCGGCGACCGCCGGGCCGACGCCGACGGCGAGGGCCGCCAGCGTCGTGACACCGGCCAGGAGGACCGAGGTGAACCTGCTGTTGCGCAAAGGAGTTTCTCCGAAATCGACGGGCAGCGAGGGCCGGTGGCGAGCTTTCCGGCAGGGGACGTGCGCGCAGTACCGCACCGTCCCGCGCCGTGACACCACCACCCGCCGCCAACACGGCCACACCAGACCCGAGCTGACAGGGTGACACCGTCCGCTCACCACCTCACCGGTGGATACGTCCGGCTGCCCACGAACGGTTCACACCGACTGCCGCCACGGTGGTGACGGCGTCCTCGAAGTGGTCGACGACGGCCAGGCGGCCGGTGAGGTCCGCTCGTACGATGCCGCCTGCTCGCAGCCGGACGAAGGAGGGAAGCTCGGGCCCGGTCATGAGTAATCCCCGCGCGCGGCACGGGACTTGAGCACACTCCCGGCCCGGGCTGCCGCGAGCACGACCGGCGACAGCCGGGTGGCGAGGTTCCTGGCCAGGATGCCGCCGCGGCCGGCCGGGACGAGCAGCGCGAAGGCCGCTCGTACGGACTGCCGGGCCTCGTCCACCAGCCCCCGGTGCGCGGCCTCGTAGCGGGCCAGGGCCGCGCGGTGGTCGGCGGGATCGGCGGCCAGGGCCTCGACCAGGCTGTAGGCGCCCGCCACGGCCAGGCTGGAGCCGCCGCCGAAGAGCGACACGCAGGACGCGGCATCGCCGAGCAGCGTGACCCGGCCCCGCGACCACTGCGGCAGCCGGACCTGGCTCACCGCGTCGAAGTACAGTTCCTCGCTCTCGCGCACCTGCGCCAGCACCTCGGGCGCGCGCCAGCCCATCCCGGCGAACGCGGCGGTCAGCAGTCGCCGGTGCTGCTCGGTGTCGCGGTGGTCGAAGTCCGGCACGGCGGCGGACCGGATCATGAACGCGGCCAGCGGCCTGCCGCATCCGGGATGCACGCAGAGGGCGCGGCCCGGCGCGTTGTGGATCGCCACTTCCCGCAGGTCGCCCGCCGCCCCGGCCAGCGGCATGGTGGCCACGTACATCCCCAGGTGGCGGACGAACCCGGACTCCGGGCCGAAGGCCAGCCGGCGGACGGCGGAGTGCAGGCCGTCGGCGCCGACCACCAGGCCGAAGCGGCGGGGGCGGCCGTACGCGAAGGTGACGTCGACACCCGCCTCGTCCTGGCTCAGGCTCGCGATCGAGTCGCCGAACACGAACTCGGCGTCGTCCCGGCTCGCTTCGTGGATGATCGCGGCGAGATCGCCGCGCGGCAGCTCGACCGTGTCGGCCCGGGCCGGGCCCGACAGGCCCTGCAGGTCGATCCTGCCCACCCGGCGGCCCGCGGCGTTGTAGAAGCCCACGCCGGTCACCTGGGTGGCGGCCGCCCGGAGGCGGTCCCTGATCCCCATCCGCTCGGCGACCTCCATCGCGCGACCGGCGACATCGACCGGGCTGCCGCTGGAGCGCACGGCCACGGCCCGCTCGACCACGGTCGGCTGGAAGCCGTGGCGGGCCAGCCAGTAGGCGAGCGTCGGTCCGGCGATGCCGGCCCCGGAGATCAGCACGGTGCGATCGACTGTCCTGGTCGAGGCGTTCATGGACGCTCCTTCTGTCATCGCCTGATCGTCGTCGCCTGATCGCAGCCAGGCCGACTCGCGGCAGCCGTCGCCGGTCAGCGGTCAGCGGTCGCGTCGGCGCTCCCGGACTGACCGTCGGTCAGTAATTCGACGCTACGCCCTGACCTTCGGTCAGGCAAGGGGCGGCGGCGGACAGGGCCTAAGCTCAATGCCAGTGACTTTGGTGTGTCTGTCTCGTTGGTTGTGGTGTGGCGAGGGTGGGGCAGGTCAAGTCGTGTGCGGGTGAGCGGTTGTCGGATCG
>NZ_JBHXMU010000037.1:0-92672 GCF_042720685.1 Kitasatospora sp. NPDC058492 | reverse complement strand
CTGCGGGCCCGGCCTCGTGCCGGGCCCGCAGCCTGCCCGGACGTCACCGCCGGGACGTCACCGCCAGGTCGCCCGGCCGCTGCCTGGGGTTATCGATTTTGGAGCCGGGGCCGGCGTCGGGTAATGTTCTTTCTGCGCCGCCCGGGAGGGAACGGACGAGGGAGCGAAACCCTCCGCCCGGCCCCGAACGAGAGGCGCAACGCCTGAGAAGGCCCCGACAGGGGTTCAACTCTGGTGGGGTATGGTGTAATTGGCAGCACGAGTGATTCTGGTTCATTTAGTCTAGGTTCGAGTCCTGGTACCCCAGCGCAGTACGCAAGTCCAGCAGTACAAGTGAAGAACAAGCCCCCGTTGTGTAGCGGCCTAGCACGCTGCCCTCTCACGGCAGTAGCGCCGGTTCGAATCCGGTCGGGGGTACTGATCCCGCAAGGGATCACCTGGAAAGCCCCCGTTGTGTAGCGGCCTAGCACGCTGCCCTCTCACGGCAGTAGCGCCGGTTCGAATCCGGTCGGGGGTACTGATCCCGCAAGGGATCGCCAGGAAGCCCCCGTTGTGTAGCGGCCTAGCACGCTGCCCTCTCACGGCAGTAGCGCCGGTTCGAATCCGGTCGGGGGTACTTCAGAGCATGAAGCCGGTGGGTTATCCCATCGGCCCTTGCTTTGCGTTGGGGTATGGTGTAATTGGCAGCACGAGTGATTCTGGTTCATTTAGTCTAGGTTCGAGTCCTGGTACCCCAGCCAGAAATTCAAGGCCCCGGTTTCCGGGGTCTTTTTTTGTATTTCCCGGAGCATTCCGAAGGGCCCCGCGCGGTGGTGCTGCGCGGGGCCCTTTCCGGATGGCGGCGGTCAGCCGCGGCGGAGCGCCTCGGTGAGCCGGTTCGCGGCCTCGATGATGGCCTGGGCGTGCAGGCGGCCCGGGTGACGGGTCAGCCGCTCGATCGGGCCGGAGACGGAGACGGAGGCCACCACGCGGTTGGAGGGGCCGCGCACGGGAGCGGAGACGGACGCGACGCCCGGCTCGCGCTCGCCGATCGACTGGGCCCAGCCGCGCCGGCGGACGCCGCTGAGCGCGGTGGCGGTGAAACGGGCGCCCTGGAGGCCGCGGTGGAGCCGCTCGGGCTCCTCCCAGGCCAGCAGGACCTGGGCGGCCGAGCCGGCCTTCATCGGCAGGGTGCTGCCGACCGGGACGGTGTCCCGCAGGCCGGAGAGCCGCTCGGCGGCGGCTACGCAGATCCGCATCTCGCCCTGGCGGCGGTAGAGCTGTGCGCTCTCGCCGGTGACGTCGCGCAGGTGGGTCAGGACCGGGCCCGCGGTGGCGAGCAGCCGGTCCTCGCCCGCCGCGGCGGAGAGTTCGGAGAGACGGGGGCCGAGGATGAATCGCCCCTGCATGTCCCTGGTGACCAGACGGTGGTGTTCGAGTGCGACGGCGAGCCGGTGGGCCGTGGGGCGCGCCAGACCGGTGGCGGCGACCAGCCCCGCCAACGTGGCGGGGCCCGACTCCAGTGCGCTCAGCACCAGAGCGGCCTTGTCGAGAACGCCGACGCCGCTAGAGTTGTCCATGCCCTAAGACTGCAGTCTCATTCCGCGAGACGCAAGTTCAATCTTCCGGGAAAAGCGCCACTCTGGATGCAGCAGCCCGGGAGGCATCCAGGATGCGACCTCGCCAGAGTGTCCGCATCGTGGACAGCGATCCGGCGTGCAGGTCGCGAGAACGCGCCCGCCACAGGGCGGCGGGAGCTCCGACCTCGACGACACGAGAAGGCCGGCAACGCGGCCGGCTGGAGGGAATCCGATGGGACGGACACTCGCAGAGAAGGTCTGGGACGACCACGTCGTGCGGCGCGCGGAGGGAGAGCCCGACCTGCTCTTCATCGACCTCCACCTGCTCCACGAGGTGACCAGCCCGCAGGCCTTCGACGGGCTGCGGCTGGCCGGCCGGACGGTCCGCCGCACCGATCTGACGATCGCCACCGAGGACCACAACACCCCCACCGTCGACATCGACAAGCCGATCGCCGACCCGGTGTCCAAGGTGCAGTTGGAGACGCTGCGCCGCAACGCCGCCGAGTTCGGCGTCCGGATCCACTCGCTCGGCGACATCGAGCAGGGCGTCGTGCACGTGGTCGGCCCGCAGCTGGGCCTGACCCAGCCCGGCATGACCGTGGTCTGCGGCGACTCCCACACCTCGACCCACGGCGCCTTCGGCGCACTGGCGTTCGGCATCGGCACCAGCCAGGTCGAGCACGTGCTGGCCACCCAGACGCTGCCGCTGGCGCCGTTCCGGACGATGGCCGTCACGGTCGAGGGCGAACTGCCCGAGGGCGTCACCGCCAAGGACCTGATCCTGGCCGTGATCACCAAGATCGGCACCGGCGGCGGCCAGGGATACGTCCTGGAGTACCGCGGTTCGGCGATCCGGGGCCTGTCCATGGAAGCCCGGATGACCATCTGCAACATGTCCATCGAGGCCGGCGCCCGGGCGGGCATGATCGCCCCGGACGAGACCACCTTCGACTACCTCAAGGGCCGTCCGCACGCCCCGCAGGGCGAGGACTGGGACGCCGCCGTCGCGTACTGGTCGACCCTGGGCACCGACGAGGACGCGGTCTTCGACCACGAGATCTTCATCGACGCGGCCGCGCTGACCCCGTTCGTCACCTGGGGCACCAACCCCGGCCAGGGCGCCCCGCTGGGCTCCGACGTGCCGGACCCGGCCTCCTTCACCGACCCGCAGGAGCGCGCGGCCGCCGAGAACGCCCTCGCCTACATGGGCCTGGAGGCCGGCACCCCGCTGCGCGAGGTCACCGTCGACGCCGTCTTCGTCGGCTCCTGCACCAACGGCCGGATCGAGGACCTGCGCGCCGCCGCCGCCGTCGTGGAGGGCCGCCGGATCGCCGACGGCGTACGGATGCTGGTCGTCCCCGGCTCCGTCCGGGTCGCCCTGCAAGCCGTGGAGGAGGGCCTGGACAAGGTGTTCACCGCAGCCGGCGCCGAGTGGCGCCACGCGGGCTGCTCGATGTGCCTGGGCATGAACCCCGACCAGCTCGCCCCCGGCGAGCGCTGCGCCTCCACCTCGAACCGCAACTTCGAGGGCCGGCAGGGCAAGGGCGGCCGGACCCACCTGGTGTCCCCGCAGGTCGCCGCCGCGACCGCCGTCCTGGGCCGTCTGGCCGCACCGTCCGATCTGCCCTCCGACCTGGCGGACACCAACGTGGCTGTGGAGGCCTGAGAACCATGGAGAAGTTCACCACCCACACCGGCCGGGCCGTTCCGCTGCGGCGCTCGAACGTGGACACCGACCAGATCATCCCGGCCCACTGGCTCAAGAAGGTCACCCGTTCCGGTTTCGAGGGCGGCCTTTTCGAGGCCTGGCGCAAGGACGAGTCGTTCATCCTCAACCGGTCCGAGCGGCAGGGCGCCACGGTCCTGGTGGCCGGCCCGGAGTTCGGCACCGGCTCCTCCCGCGAGCACGCCGTCTGGGCGCTGCAGAACTACGGCTTCCACGCGGTCATCTCGTCGCGCTTCGCGGACATCTTCCGTGGGAATTCCCTGAAGAACGGACTGCTGACGGTCGTCCTGCCGCAAGAGACCGTGGAACGGCTCTGGGCGCTCACCGAGAGTAACCCTTCGGCCGAGATCACCGTTGATCTGGAAGCCCGCGAAGTCCGGGCCGAGGGCGTCACCGCGTCTTTCGAACTGGACGACAACGTCCGGTGGCGGCTGCTCAACGGGCTGGACGACATCAGCATCACCCTGCGGCACGAGGCCGACATCGCGACCTTCGAAGCGACCCGTCCGGCCTTCAAGCCCCGTACTCTGCCGGTTGCCTGAGATCCCCTCAGAACAAGCATTCTGGCGATCCACCGGATGGCCCGCCTCCCCTTCGGGGGGGCGGGCCATCCGCCGTTCCGGAGCACGAGTTAGCGCCGCGGCCCACCCCGGATTGCCCATTTGGCTTTGCCGGAGAGGGCCCCGCGCAAGTACAACTGCGGGTAGATGGCACAATCAGTACATGCACCGGCACCATGAACCTCCGTACGCGGGCGGCGAACCCGCGGCTCCGGAGTCCGTGGGCCGGGGATCCGAACGCCGAATTGACGATCGGCCGGACGTCGCCTCCGCACCAGCTGAGGGGCCGGACGACCAGGAAGTCGCAGCGCTCTACGCGCTTGTGGCCGAGCGGTTGAAGCAAGCTCACGCCCGCGTGCATGCGCTGAACGTGTCTGCCGATGCAAAGACCGCTCTCTCCCGTCAACTCCTCATCGTCACCGAGACCGCCAAGCGCGATCTTCCGGAGGCGGCAAGGCGGTTGAGTCGCTTTGTACATGACCTCGACGAGGGGCGCCCGCCCGTCGCCTGAGGTCGCCGACGCGCAAATCCATTGCGACACTAGGGTGATTCGCGCGTTTGGTAATTGAAAGTCCGCAGATACATACCTAACGTGCGAAAAGAACGGATGGAATCATCCGGCGCCCGTTTCCGAAGGGGAAGACGTGAACAAGGCTCAGCTTGTCGAAGCGGTGGCCGAGCAGCTGGGCGGTCGCAAGGCTGCCGCAGAGGCCGTCGACGCAGTGCTCGACACCATGGTCCGTGCCGTTGTGGCCGGTGACCGGGTTTCGGTCACTGGTTTCGGCACCTTCGAGAAGGTGGAGCGCTCCGCGCGCTTCGCCCGCAACCCGCAGACCGGCGAGAAGGTCAAGGTCAAGAAGACCTCGGTGCCCCGCTTCCGTCCCGGCCAGGGCTTCAAGGACCTGGTCAGCGGCAGCAAGAAGCTGCCGAAGGAAGGCCCCTCGGTGAAGAAGGCCCCCAAGGGCTCCCTCACCCCGGGCAAGAGCGGCGTCGCCGCCACCCCGGCCGCCAAGCGCGCCGCGACCAAGCGTGCCGCCACGGCCGCCGCCGCCGCTGCTCCGGCCAAGAAGGCCGCCGCCAAGAAGGCGACCACCACGGCCGCGGCCAAGAAGACCACCGCGACCGCGACCAAGAAGACGGCCGCCGCCGCCAAGAAGGCGACCACCACCGCCGCCGCGAAGAAGACCACCGCGACCGCGACCAAGAAGACGGCCGCCGCCGCCAAGAAGGCGACCACCACCGCCGCCGCCAAGAAGACCACCGCGACCGCCAAGAAGGCGACCGCGACGGCCAAGAAGACGGCTCCGGCGAAGAAGACCGCCACCCGCAAGACCACCGCGCGCAAGACCTCTGCCAAGTAGTCCCGCGCAGCGGTCCTCGGACGGCCTTCGGCAGAGAGCCGCGGCACCCCCCTCCGTGAATTGCGGAGACCGGGTCGCCGCGGCTCTTTCGATTTCCGGGCGCTTAGTCAGGATTCTCCGACCGACGGTGACCAGGCACGGAACGCGAAGGCGGGCGTGCCGGACGGGGGGGGGGAGGAGCAGCGGGGGGACGGCCAGCGGAGGGCGGTCAGCCCGCGGCGGGGTCGGGGAAGGTCTGCAGCGTCACGAAGACCACCCGGCGGGCCTCGCCGGCGCCCTCGGTGCGGATCCGCACCCGCTGGCCCGGCCGCAGCAGCCGCAGACCGCCGGCGTCGAAGGCGGCCGCGTCGAACGGCACCGGGGTCCCGTCGTCGAGCAGCACGGAGCCGGCCCGGGTGGCGGGGTCGAAGGTGAACGCGGTGGCCTGCATGGCAGCAGCATAGCGAGCGGCCCCGACCGGCCGGACGGCGTCCTGCGGGGCGGCGGTCAGGCCCGTGCCAGCCGGGCGAACAGACTGCTGGTGTACGGGCCGAGGCCGAGCACCGCGGCCTCGCCGAGGTCCGCGCCGGTGTCGACGTCCCGGCGCACCGACTCCACGTCCGCCAGGCGCAGTTCGAGTGCTCCGCCGGCCGCGTGCCGGGCCCGTGAGCCGTCCCCGAAGGCGGGGGAGAGCGGGCGGCCGGGGGTGCAGGCGAGCAGCGTGGTGCCGAGGCCGGGGGAGTCCGGCAGGAAGGCCCGGCCGTCCGGTGGCACCGCGCCCAGCACCCGGGCCAGTTCGACCGGGCGCAGGGCCGGCAGGTCCGCCGAGAGGGCGGCCAGCGGCGAGCGCGGGGCGAGTGCCAGGGCGGCCGCCGCGCCGTGCACCAGCGCCTCGTTGAGGCCCTCGCCGGGTTCGTCGGCGACCACCACCGCGCCCAGCGCCGCCAGCCGGGCGCCGGCCGCCGCGTCCCGGGTGACCACCAGGACCCGGGCGACGCCCGGGGTGGCCAGCGCGGCGGTGGCGGTGTCGAGCGCGAAGGACAGCGCGAGGTCCGCCCGGTGCGGCCCGGCGTACGGGGCCAGTCGGCTCTTCGCGAGGGCGAGCGGCTTGAGCGGCAGCACCAGCGACCAGTCGGTGGTGGGTGCGGGGGGCGCGACGGGCCCGTTGGGGCGTACGGTGTCCTGGGTCATCGGCGTCATTGTGACGCCGGTCCCGGAGCCCTCGCCAGGCCGTCCGATCTGTGCGGACGTGCGTTTGATCACGCCTGCCGGGCGGGTTGGTGCGGTCGCTCGACAGCCGGTGAGCAGCCGGGCGAGACTGTTCCGCACCCGTGATCCGGGCACCGGTCCCGTACCGGTGCGCGGTACCGGGAGGTTATGACCGCGGCACCCCACGTGCCGCTTCGGATGAGGAGGACCTGGGGTGGCCCGCCGCTCGTACGCCAAGTTCGGCAACGCCGACTACGGCATCTGGTACCGCTTCGCGGCCGTGCTGGTGAAGCCGGTGACGACCGCGCTGGTGAAGCCCGACTGGCGGGGCTGGGAGCACCTTCCGAAGGAAGGCGGCTTCATCGCCGCGGTGAACCACAATTCGATCATCGACCCGGTGATCTACGCGCACTGGCAGTACAACAGCGGCCGTCCGCCGCGCATTCTCGGCAAGTCCTCGCTGTTCTCGATTCCCTTCATCGGATTCATGCTGCGCAAGACCGGCCAGATTCCGGTGTTCCGCGAGTCCACCGATGCCGCGCAGGCTTTCCGGGCCGCTATCGACGCCGTCAACGGCGGCCAGTGCGTGCAGTTCTACCCGGAGGGCACGCTCACCCGGGACCCGGACCTGTGGCCGATGACCGGCAAGAGCGGCGTCGCCAGGGTCGCGCTGATGACCGGCGCGCCGGTCATCCCGGTCGCGCACTGGGGAGCGCACGAGATCATCCCGCCGTACGGCCGGCCGGGCTTCGGGAAGGGCAAGTTCAACCTCTTCCCGCGCCACCGGGTCACCGTGGCGGCGGGGCCCGCGGTGGACCTGAGCAAGTACCGGGGCCAGGAGCTCACCGCCCAGGTGCTGGGCGACGCCACCGAGGACATCATGACGGCGATCACCGCCGTGCTGGCCGACGTCCGCGGCGAGGAGCCGCCGGCCGAGCGCTACGACATGCGCAAGGCCGCCCGGAACCGCGCCGCCGCGGCCGCCGCCGAACGCCGGCGCGCCAAGGGCGGAAACGACGACGAGGAGGGCGGCCGGTGACCCGCTGCGCAGTGATGGGGACGGGCTCGTGGGGCACCGCCTTCGCGATGGTGCTGGCCGACGCGGGCAGTGACGTCGTCCTGTGGGCCCGCCGCCAGGAACTCGTCGACGCCATCAACACCACGCACGAGAACCCGGACTACCTGCCGGGCGTGCCGCTGCCGGGCTCCGTCCGGGCCACCACCGACGCCGCCGAGGCGCTGGCCGGCGCCGACTTCGCCGTCCTGGTGGTGCCCTCGCAGACGCTGCGCGACAACCTGGCCGCCTGGACGCCGCTGATCGAGCCGCAGACCGTGCTGGTGAGCCTGATGAAGGGCATCGAACTCGGCACCGCCAAGCGGATGAGCGAGGTGATCGACGAGGTCACCAAGGTCGGCCCGGAGCGCGTCGCAGTGGTCAGCGGGCCCAACCTGGCCCGGGAGATCGCCAACCGGCAGCCCGCCGCCAGCGTCGTCGCCTGTGCGGACGAGGCGGTCGCCAAGCGGCTCCAGGCGGCCTGCCACACGCCGTACTTCCGCCCGTACACCAACACCGACGTGCTGGGCTGCGAGCTCGGCGGCGCGGTCAAGAACGTGATCGGCCTGGCGGTCGGCATGGCGGCCGGCATGGGGCTCGGCGACAACACCAAGGCGACGCTGATCACCCGCGGGCTGGCCGAGACCACCCGGCTCGGCGAGGTGCTCGGCGCCGACCCGCACACCTTCGCCGGGCTCGCCGGGATGGGCGACCTGGTCGCCACCTGCTCCTCGCCGCTGTCGCGCAACAACACCTTCGGCATGAACCTGGGCCGGGGCATGTCGCTCGCGGAGACCATCGCGGCGACCCGGCAGACCGCGGAGGGCGTCAAGTCCTGCGAGTCGGTGCTCGACCTGGCCCGGCGCAACGGCGTCGACATGCCGATCGTCGAGGCGGTGGTGGACGTCGTGCACAACGGGCGGCCCACCCAGGAGGCGCTCCAGGCCCTGATGTCCCGTTCGGCGAAGGCCGAGCGGCGCTGAGCGGCGCTGACGGCGCGGCGGTGGTCCGGGGCGGTGGCCGGGGGCGGCTGACGCCCCGGAAACCCTTCGCACGGTAGTCTCAAACCCGATATGAGCATCGAACAGTCCTCCCCGAACCCGTCCGCTGCGAAGCCGCGCGTCGCGCTGGTCTTCGGCGGACGCAGCTCCGAGCACGGCGTCTCGGTGGTCACCGCCGGCAGCGTGCTTAAGGCGATCGACCGCGAGAAGTACGAGGTGCTCCCGATCGGGATCACCCCCGAGGGCCGCTGGGCGCTGGTCAGCGACGAGCCCGCCCGGATGGCCATCACCGACGGCCGGATGCCGGACGTCACGGGCGTCGCCGAGTCCGTGGACGGGCAGGTCGCGCTGCCGATCGCCCCGGGCGACCGGGAGGTCGTCCTGAGCGAGCCGGGCAGCACCCCCAAGGCCCTCGGCGAGGTCGACGTGGTGTTCCCGCTGCTGCACGGCCCCTGGGGCGAGGACGGCACCCTGCAAGGCCTGCTGGAGCTGTCCGGCGTGCCCTACGTCGGCAACGGCGTGCTCTCCAGCGCGGTCGGCATGGACAAGGAGTTCACCAAGCGGATCCTGGCCTCGCACGGCCTGGGCGTCGGCCGGTACACCATCGTGCGGCCGCGCGACTGGGAGAGCGAGGCCGGCCGCGCCGCGGTGCGCGAGCGGGCCGCCGAGCTCGGCCTGCCGCTGTTCGTGAAGCCCTGCCGGGCCGGTTCCAGCATGGGCATCACCAAGGTCAAGGACCTCGCCGACCTCGACGCCGCGATCGAGGAGGCCCGCCGGCACGACCCCAAGCTGATCATCGAGGCCGGCGTGAGCGGCCGCGAGATCGAGTGCGGCGTGCTGGAGACCGAGGACGGCCCGAAGGCCAGCCTCCCGGCCGAGGTGCTGGTCGGCGACGGCTTCGACTTCTACGACTTCGAGGCCAAGTACATCGACTCGTCCGAGGTGCAGATCCCGGCGAAGCTCGACGACGGGCAGACCGCCGAGATCCGCCGCCAGGCGGTGGCCGCGTTCGACGCGCTCGGCTGCGAGGGCCTGGCCCGGGTGGACTTCTTCCTGCTGGAGGACGGCACCTGGATGGTCAACGAGATCAACACCATGCCCGGCTTCACCCCGATCTCGGCCTACCCGAAGATGTGGGAGGCCACCGGGCTGTCCTACCCGGAGCTGATCGACCGGCTGCTCCAGGCGGCGCTGCGCCGCTCGACCGGCCTGCGGTAACCGCACGCGGACGACGGAGGGCGGGCCGGGAAGCTCCCGGCCCGCCCTCTCGGCGCCTTCGCGGGCTCAGCCCGGGATGGTGGCCTTCACCGCGCCGGTGAGGGCGGCGGCCGGGTCCAGCGGGCTGGCGTAGACGCCGGCCGGGGAGGTCACCTCGACGTACGCCGCACGCATGGTCGCGACGAAGCGGTAGCCGCCGTCGTCCAGCTTCTGCGACCACCACGTGAGGTCGTCGACCGTCGGCGACATGTCCGCGGCGTGCGGGCCGTTCAGCTCGTCCGGGCGGTCGATCCCGCAGCGCAGCACCGTCCGGGGTGTGGTGTCCCACGCGGCCACGTACGGAGAGGCGGGCGACGGGTCCTTGCGGGCGTGGCCGAGCAGCTCCTGCGGCAGGGCCGCGGCCAGCGCGCGGCAGTACTCGGCCGCCTTGCCGCCCGGCCGGGGGGCCGCCACCGATTCGTCGGCGGAGCCCCAACTGCCGAGCAGCACGACGACCGTGCAGGTCAGGGCGAGCGGCAGGGCCAGCCAGCGGACGGGCGCCGGCAGTGCCGTCAGCGCCCGGGGGATTCGGAGTTCTCTGGCCACCCGCCGATGGTAGCCGGGCCTTACAGGTGCACCACCGGACAGGTGAGGGTGCGGGTGATGCCCTCGACCTGCTGGACCTTGGCCACCACCAGGCGGCCCAGGTCGTCCACGGTGTCGGCCTCGGCCCGGACGATGACGTCGTACGGGCCGGTGACGTCCTCGGCCTGGAGGACGCCGGGAATCTCGGAGATCGACTGGGCCACGGCGGTGGCCTTGCCGACCTCGGTCTGGATCAGGATGTATGCCTGTACCACGGGGACCTCCGGCGGCCGGTTACGGGGATCGCCGCCGTGAGCGCCCGGACGGTCGTCGGGGTGGGAACGGGCTCACCGGCAGTCTGATCACCACGCTACCGCGCGGTGGGCCGGGGAGGGGAGACCCCGACACCCCGGAAGGGCGTACGCTGCGCGCGGGGGCGCGACGGGGACGAGTTCAGTATGGACATGCGAGAGGACGGCAGATGCAGGGGACCGTGGGCGAGCTCGGCGAGTTCGGTCTCATCAGGGAGCTGACCGCCCGGGTGCCGCTCACCGACGCGGTCGACCTCGGCCCCGGTGACGACGCCGCGGTGGTGAAGGCCCCGGACGGCCGGGTGGTGGCCACCACGGACGTCCTGATCGAGAACCGGCACTTCCGCCGGGACTGGTCCACCGCCTACGACGTGGGCCGCAAGGCCGCCGCCCAGAACCTCGCCGACGTGGCCGCCATGGGAGCGGTGCCCACCGCGATACTGCTCGGCCTGGTCGCCCCCGCCGACCTGCCCACCACCTGGGCCACCGAGCTGATGGACGGGCTGCGCGACGAGTGCCAGGTGGCCGGGGCGACGGTGGTCGGCGGCGACGTGGTGCGCGGCGACACCGTCACGCTGGCCATCACGGCGCTCGGCGACCTCCAGGGGCGCGCGCCGGTGACGCGCGCCGGTGCGCAGGTCGGCGACGTGGTCGCGGTGACCGGCTGGCTCGGCTGGTCGGCCGCCGGACTCACCGTGCTGCAACGCGGCTTCCGCTCCCCCCGCGCCTTCGTCGAGGCGCACCGCCGGCCCGAGCCGCCGTACCACGCGGGCCCGGCCGGCGCCGAGTTGGGCGCGACCTCGATGATCGACGTGAGCGACGGACTGGTCGCCGACCTCGGCCACGTGGCCCGGGCCAGCGCGGTGGACATCGACCTGAAGGCCGCCGACTTCGACGTCCCGGCGCAGATGGCCGACATCGGACAGGCGGTCGGGGTGGACCCGTTGGTCTGGGTGCTGTCCGGCGGCGAGGACCACGCGATCGTGGCGACCTTCCCGCGCGGGGTCCAACTCCCGGCCCGCTGGCGGGTGGTGGGCGAGGTGACCGGCCGCCCCCGGGGCAGCCGCAGCGGCCGGGTGACGGTGGACGGCGCGCCCTGGGACCGGGTCGGCGGCTGGGACCACTTCGCCGAGTGACGGGCGGCCGCGCCGATTGTCGTACGGCACACGGCGGGTGACCCCCGGACACCGGCGCGCGGCGGGCGGCGCGTGACCCCCGCACTCGCGGCGCACGGGCTTCGCGGGTCCGTTTTGCGTAGGCTGGCGACAACCGAGCCCGCCCGCCGTCTGCTGTGGGTGGTCTGAACCACTGCGAGCGGGAGCGCACCCAGTCATGCGTATCGGTGTACTGACCAGCGGCGGCGACTGCCCCGGCCTCAACGCGGTGATCCGCTCCGTCGTGCACCGGGGCACGGACGTGCACGGCGACGAGATCGTCGGCATCCTGGACGGCTTCCTCGGCCTGATCGAAGGCCGCACCCGGCCGGTCTCGCACGACGACGTCACCGGCCTGCTCACCCTCGGCGGCACCGTCCTGGGCTCCGCCCGGGTGCAGCGCGAGCGGATCTCCTGGGCGGTGGAGAACGCGAAGACGCTGGCCCGGGACATCGGCATCGACGCGCTCATCGCGATCGGCGGCGAGGGCACGCTGACCGCCGCCAGGCTGTTCAGCGACGCCGGACTGCCGGTCGTCGGGGTGCCCAAGACCATCGACAACGACATCAACGCCACCGACGCCACCTTCGGCTTCGACACCGCGGTGCACGTCGCGACCGAGGCGATCGACCGGCTCAAGACCACCGCGGAATCCCACCAGCGCGTCATGGTCGTCGAGTTGATGGGCCGTCACACCGGCTGGATCACCCTCACCGCGGGCATGGCCGGCGGCGCGCACGGCATCCTCATCCCGGAGAAGCCCTTCGACATCGAGGCGGTGGCCCGGATGGTCGACGACCGCTTCGACCGCGGCAAGAAGTTCGCCATCATCGCCGTCGCGGAGGGCGCCGCCCCGATGCCCGGCACCATGCGCTTCGACCACGGCGAGGTCGACCAGTACGGCCACCGGACCTTCGGCGGGATCGGCAACCGGCTCGCCCACGAACTGGAGAACCTGCTCGGCAAGGAGGCCCGCCCGGTCATCCTCGGGCACACCCAACGCGGCGGCACCCCGACCGCCCGGGACCGCGTGCTCGCCACCCGCTTCGGCTGGCACGCCGTCGAGGCCGTCCACCAGGGCGCGTTCGGCCACTTCACCGCGCTGCGCCGGACCGGGATCGAGCTGGTGCCGATCGCCGACGCGGTGACCCGGCTGAAGACGGTACCGGAGGACCGCTGGGTGGAGTCCGAGGCCGTGCTCTGAACGTGCGCAGGTAGGTTGCCGTGCTCCGAACGCGCGCAGGTAGGTTGCCGCGCTCCGAACGCGCGCAGGTAGGTTGACCTCATGGTTTCGACTGCCCCTCCCCGTGTGCTCACCGTCGCCGGCTCCGACTCCGGCGGTGGCGCCGGTATCCAGGCCGATCTCAAGGCGATGCTCGCCCTCGGCGTCCACGGCATGAGCGTGATCACCGCCGTCACCGCGCAGAACTCGCTCGGCGTCCAGGGCTACTGGGAGCTGCCCGCCGAGGCCGTCCGGGCGCAGTTCCGCAGTGTGGTCGACGACATCGGGGTGCAGGCCGTCAAGACCGGCATGCTCGCCTCGATCGAACTGGTCGAGACCGTCTCCGAACTGCTGGCCGGGGTGGACGCCCCGGTGGTCGTCGACCCGGTCGGCGTCTCCAAGCACGGGGACGCCCTGCTGGCCGCCGAGGCCGTCGCCACCGTCCGCGAGCGGCTGCTGCCGGTCGCCACCCTGGCCACCCCCAACCTGCACGAAGTGACCCAGCTCACCGGCCGGACCGTCGAGGGCGAGGGGCAGATGCTGGACGCCGCCAAGGCGTTGCTCGACCTCGGGCCGCGCTGGGCGCTGGTCAAGGGCGGCCACCTGGAGGGCGAGGCCGCGGACCTGCTCTACGGCGGGCCCGGCGAGGTGCACTGGTACCGGGCGCCGCGCTACGACAACCGGCACACCCACGGCACCGGGTGCACCCTGGCCAGCGCGATCGCGGCCGGGCTGGCCAAGGGCGAGTCGCTGCCGGAGGCGGTCGGCTCGGCCAAGGCGTACATCACCGGCGCGATCGCCGGTGGCTTCGCGCTCGGCGCCGGGATCGGCCCGGTCGATCACGCCTGGCGCTGGCGCTGACCCGGCCGGTGGGCGGGCCCCCGGTCCCGCCCACCACCACGGGTGTGGCGGGAAACACGGGTGCGGCGGGACAACAGCGGCGGGAAAGCGAGGCAGGAAAAACAGTGAAGCCGGTTCATCCGAGGATGAACCGGCTTCACTGGAGGACCGGCATGCCGGTCTGCGCGTCAGCGCGAGACCTTACCGGCCTTGATGCACGAGGTGCAGACGTTGAGCCGCTTCGGCGTCCGCCCAATCACAGCGCGCACCGTCTGAATGTTGGGGTTCCAACGACGGGGGGTACGGCGGTGCGAGTGGGAGATGCTGTTGCCGAAGCCCGGCCCCTTGCCGCAGACGTCGCAGTTGGCAGCCACAGGAGTCACTCCAAGACTTCAGATCATTTACGTTCGACAACCCCGCTGGACCAGCGGAGCACTCGCGTGAACCTGACCGGACCGAGGGGTGAGCCTGGATTGTTCCAGGCAACCGGAAGAGCATACAACGCCTGTTCCGGTTCAACGAAACTACCATGTCCGGCAGGGTGATCGCTCCGGTCGCCGGTCCGGGCGACCCTCCCCGGCCCCCGATAACCTGCCGGTATCACCCCTCGCCGCGGCCTTGGCCGTGCTGCTGCCCCGCAGGCCGTCGCGGCGTCCCACCCGGAGGAGACCTGGTGCTGCACACGCTCGACGCCCCGGCGGTGCGCACCTGGTGCCAGCTCGCCCTGCGTGCGCTCGGCCAGGCCCGCGAGGAGATCGACGCGCTCAACGTCTATCCCGTCCCGGACGGCGACACCGGCACCAACCTCTACCTGACCGTCGAGTCCGCCGCCGCCGAGGTGGAGAGCCGCTTCGCCGACCCCGCCGCCGACCCGGCCCCCGGCCTGGCCGACACCGCGCGGGCGATGGCCCGCGGCGCGCTGGTCGGCGCCCGCGGCAACTCCGGGGTGATCCTCGCCCAGTGGCTGCGCGGCACCGCCGAGACGCTCGCCGAGGGCGGCGGCGCCGACCAGCTGCGGGCCGCCCTGCAACGGGCCGCCGACTCCGCTTACCAGGCCGTCGCGGAGCCCGTCGAGGGCACCCTGCTGACCGTCGCCCGGGTTGCCGCCCGGGAGGCCGTCCGGGCCGGGGGCGGACTCGCGCAGGTCGCCGACACCGCCTACCGGGCCGCCCGGGACGCGCTGCGGCACACCCCCGAACAACTCGCCGTGCTGGCCGAGAACGGGGTCGTGGACGCCGGCGGGCGCGGCCTGGTCGCCGTGCTCGGCGCGCTCGCCGACGCCGTCGCCGGGCAGCAGCCGATGGGCCCGGTCGCGCTGCGCGGGGACGTCCGGGCGGTCGAGAGCTGCGCGGTGCACCTGAGGCCGCCGGGCCCCGGCCACCCCGCGTTCGAGGTGATCTACCTGCTCGACGCTCCCGACGAGGCCCTGCCCGCGCTGCGCGAGCGGCTCGGCGCGCTCGGTGACTCCCTGGTGGTCGGCGGCGGCGACGGCCTGTGGAACGTGCACGTCCACGTGGACGACGCGGGCGCCGCCGTCGAGGCGGGGGTCGAGGCCGGGCGGCCGCACCAGATCCGGATCACGCACTTCGCCGAGGCCGCCGCCCGGGCCGGCAGTGCCGCCGAGCGCGGCGAACGCCGGGAACGGGCCCGCGCGGTGCTCTGCGTGGTGTCCGGCGAGGGGCTGGCCGAGCTGTGCGAGCAGGCCGGCGCCGTCGCCCTGCACGCCGACCCGGACCGCCCGCCGGCCAGTGCCGAACTCGCCGCCGCCGTGCGCCGCTCGGCCGCCCGCGAGGTCGTCCTGCTGCTCAACGACCCCGAACTGCGTGCTGCCGCCGGGGCCGCCGCCGACCAGCTGCGCGAGGAGGGCGTGCGGATCGCCGTGCTGCCGACCCGCTCGCCGGTGCAGGGCCTGGCGGCGCTCGCGGTGCACGAGGGCGGCCGCCGCTTCGACGAGGACGTGGTCGCCATGACCTCCGCGGCCGGCGCCACCCGGTACGCCGAACTCGCCGTGGCCGAGGGGGAGTCCTGGACGATGGCCGGGGTCTGCCAGGCCGGGGACGTGCTCGGCCTGATCGACGGCGACGTCGCGGTGATCGGCACCGGGCTGGCCGAGGTCGGGGCGAGCGTGCTGGACCGGATGCTCGGCGCGGGTGGCGAACTCGTCACCCTGGTCCTCGGCGAGGGCGCCGACGAGGCGCTCGCCGACCGCCTGGTGGCGCACGCCCGGCACCGGCGGCCCGAGGTCGACGCGGTGGTCTTCCACGGCGGCCAGGAGTCCGCGCCGCTGCTCATCGGGGTGGAGTAGGGCACGCCGCGGGGCCCGGAATGTCGGCCCCGTGGTGTAGACAGGGGCCTGATGGGCGCTCTCGATGAACCACTGACCAAACTCGTCGGCGACCGCACCGCGAAGGTGCTCGCCGACAGCCTCAAGCTGCGCACGGTCGGGGACCTGCTGCACCACTATCCGCGCCGCTACGTCGAACGCGGCCAGCTCACCAGCCTGGACGAGCTGGAGATCGACGAGCACGTCACCGTGCTGGCCCGGATCGAGAAGGTCACCCTGATCCCGTTCCGCGGCCGCAAGGGCGACCGGCTGGAGGTCGTCGTCACCGACGGCCGCAGCCGGCTCTCGCTGGTCTTCTTCAACCAGGGCTGGCGGCAGAAGGAGCTCAAGTCCGGCGCCCAGGGCCTGTTCGCGGGCAAGGTCGGCGTCTTCAACCGCAGCCGCCAGCTGGTCTCGCCGGACTACCAGCTGCTCGACGAGGAGGCCGGGTCGGACGCCGCCCGGCAGTTCGCCGGCCGGCTCATCCCGGTCTACGGCGCCAGCGCGCAGATGCCCAGCTGGAAGCTGTCGATCTGCATCGAGACGGCCCTCACCAAGCACCTGGGCGACGTCGGCGAGCCACTGCCCGCCGAACTGCGCGAGCGGCACGGGCTGATCCCGTTGCCCGAGGCGCTGGAGCTGATCCACCGCCCGCGCGGCCAGGCCGACCGCGAGCTCGCCCAGAGCCGGCTGCGCTGGGACGAGGCCTTCGTCCTCCAGGTCGCCCTGGCCCAGCGCCGGGCCGCCGAGTCCGCGCTGCCCGCCGTCCCGCGCCGGGCCCGCGCGGGCGGCCTGCTGGACGCCTTCGACGCCCGGCTGCCGTTCACCCTCACCGAGGGCCAGCAGAAGGTGTCCGCCGAGATCGCCGCCGACCTCGCGAGCGAGCACCCGATGCACCGGCTGCTCCAGGGCGAGGTCGGCTCCGGCAAGACCCTGGTCGCGCTGCGCGCCATGCTCGCCGTGGTCGACGCGGACGGCCAGGCGGTGCTGCTCGCGCCCACCGAGGTGCTGGCCCAGCAGCACCACCGCTCGATCGTCGAGATGATGGGAGACCTGGCGGAGGGCGGCATGCTCGGCGGCTCCGACCTCGGCACCCGGGTGGTGCTGCTGACCGGCTCCATGGGCGTCCCGGCCCGCCGCCAGGCGCTGCTCGACATGGCCTGCGGCGACGCGGGCATCGCCATCGGCACCCACGCGCTGATCGAGGACAAGGTCCAGTTCCAGGACCTCGGCCTGGTCGTGGTCGACGAGCAGCACCGCTTCGGCGTCGAACAGCGGGACGCCCTGCGCGCCAAGGGCGAACAGCCGCCGCACCTGCTGGTGATGACCGCCACCCCGATCCCGCGCACCGTCGCGATGACCGTCTTCGGGGACTTGGAGACCTCCGTCCTCGACCAGCTGCCGGCCGGCCGCTCGCCGATCTCCACCCACGTCGTCCCCGCGCTGGAGAAGCCCAACTTCCTCACCCGGGCCTGGGAGCGCGTGCGCGAGGAGGTCGCCAAGGGCCACCAGGCGTACGTGGTCTGCCCCCGGATCGGGGACGAGGAGCCCGCCGCCGAGCCGAAGAAGAAGCGGAAGGCGGCCGAGGAGGACCTGGAGGACGTCGCCGACGCCGGTGCCGGGAGCGACGAACGGCGGCCCCCGCTCTCGGTGGTGGAGACCGCCGGGAAGCTGGTCGAGGGGCCGTTGCAGGGCCTGCGGGTGGAGATCCTGCACGGCCGGCTGGCTCCGGAGGCCAAGGACGAGGTGATGCGCCGGTTCACGGCCGGCGAGGTGGACGTGCTGGTCGCCACCACCGTCATCGAGGTCGGCGTCAACGTCCCCAACTCGACCGCGATGGTCATCATGGACGCCGACCGCTTCGGCGTCTCCCAGCTCCACCAGTTGCGCGGCCGGGTCGGCCGCGGCAGCGCCGCGGGCCTGTGCCTGCTGGTCAGCGACATGCCCGCGGGCAGCGCCGCCCGGGCCCGGCTGGACGCGGTGGCCGGCACCCTGGACGGCTTCGAGCTGTCCCGGATCGACCTCGAACAGCGCCGCGAGGGCGACGTGCTGGGCCAGGCGCAGTCCGGGGTGAAGTCCTCGCTCAAGGTGCTCTCGGTGCTGGAGGACGAGGAGGTCATCCTCACCGCCCGGACGGAGGCCACCCGGCTGGTCGCCGAGGACCGCGAGCTGGCCGCCCACCCGGAGCTGCGCACCGCGCTGGAGAGCCTGCTCGACGAGGACCGCGCGGCCTACATGGAGAAGGGCTGAGCGGCCGCCGCCGGCCCCGGAATTGTCAGACCCCCGCGAGAGAATGAAGGTGTTCAGGGCGCACCCCCAAGGTGCGTACCTGGCACGACATTTGGGGGTCCTGCCATGGCATTCCGTCATCTCAACGAGCTCCCGCTGGGCGACAAGGTCTTCCGGATCGAACTCGCCAGCGACGACGACCGCGAGGTCACCCTCACCCTGACCGGCTGGCGCGAGGGGGCGGCCGCCCAGCCGCTCGCCTCGGGCAAGCTCCGCCTGCCGGTCGAGGACGTCGCCTCGCTGCGGATCGCGCTCAACCGCGCGCTGCGGGCGCTGGCGATCGTCGCCGACGTCTCCGAGCCCATCCCCGACCGCGACGTGCTGCGCGAGCTGTACCCCGGCCACGGCGCCCCCTGGGTCCCGCAGCACGAGGAGGAGCTGGTCCGGCGCTTCCACGACGGCGAGACCATCGCCCGGATCGCCGCCCGCTTCGGCCGCACCCCCGACTCCGTCCGCACCAAGCTGCGCGAGCTCGGGCACGACCCGCGCCGCCCCGAGTTCTGCCCGCCCGACGGCTGCCTGTCCTGGTCCCGCTACGCCTCGCCGGCGCTGCTCGGCGCGGCCGCCCCGGTCCCGCCGGCGGGCTCCGAGGCGAGCTGAAAGGCAAGCTGAGAGGCGCCCCGGGGCCGGCTGGGACGGTCTCCGGGGCGAGCTGAGCCGTGACCCCGAGGCCCCACCGATCCGTCGGTGGGGCCTCGACCCGTATAGCGTGGTCGGGCAGCGACGAAAGGACCTTCCCCCACCATGACCCGCGTGATCGCCGGGCTGGCCGGCGGCCGCCGGCTGGCCGTACCGCCAGGCCGGGGCACCCGCCCGACCTCCGACAAGGCCCGCGAGGCGATGTTCTCCACCCTGGAGGCGCTGCGCGGCACCCTGCACGGGGCCCGGATGCTCGACCTGTTCGGCGGATCGGGCGCGGTCGGCCTGGAGGCGCTGTCGCGCGGCGCCGAGCACGTCCTGCTGGTCGAGGCGGACGGCCAGGCGGCCCGGGTGATCCGGGAGAACGTCCGCACGATCGGCCTGCCCGGCGTGGAGGTGAAGGCCACCAGGGCCGAGCAGGTGCTCGCGGGCCCGCCCCCGCAGACCCCGTACGACCTGGTCTTCCTCGACCCGCCGTACGCCGTGACGGACGACGAGCTGCGCGAGATGCTGATCACACTCCTGGCCGGGGACTGGCTCGCGGAGGACGCACTCGTCACCGTGGAGCGCAGCACCCGTGGCGGCGAGTTCGGCTGGCCCGAGGGCTTCGAGGTGCTGCGCTCGCGCCGCTACGGCGAGGGCACGCTCTGGTACGGTCGCGCCGCCGCCGAGACCAGCCAGCACGAGTAGCGGGCCGAGGCCCGCAGCAGCCGTCACCCCCCGAGGGAGCACCCACGCCATGCGCCGCGCCGTCTGTCCCGGTTCGTTCGACCCGATCACCAACGGTCATCTCGACATCATCGGGCGGGCCTCGAAGCTGTACGACGTCGTGCACATCACGGTCCTGATCAACCGCAACAAGCAGGGCATGTTCAGCGTCGAGGAGCGGATCGGCCTGATCGAGGAGGTCACCGCGGACTTCGGGAACGTGGTGGTCGAGTCGTACCACGGCCTGCTGGTGGACTTCTGCCGGGAGCGCGGGATCCCCGCGATCATCAAGGGCCTGCGCGCGGTCAGCGACTTCGACTACGAGTTGCAGATGGCCCAGATGAACCACGGCCTGTCCGGGGTGGAGACGCTGTTCGTGCCGACCTCCCCGACGTACAGCTTCCTCTCCTCGACGCTGGTCAAGGAGGTCGCCTCGTACGGCGGGGACGTCTCCCACCTGCTGCCGGAGACGGTGCACCGGCGGCTGGTCGAGCGGATCGCGGAGCGCAAGGCCCAGCAGTAGGCGGGAGCGTCGGTGGCCGCGGGGCGGCCGTCCGTTTCTGCCGGTTCGTCATGACTTGTCCGCTGCCCGGTCGACCGGTTCGGCTCGGGCGTTGTGACCTCGCCGCGCGGTGGCCGTACAGTCTGTATTCCTGCCCCTGCGGTGAGGTTCACCGCGTCGGGCCTGCCTCCGCCGGACCGTCGGCGGCACACGGAAAGACGAAGCCCCGTGGACGTGCAGAACAAGGTCGACGAGATCGTCGCGGCGGTCGAGAACGCCCGCTCGATGCCGATGTCGGCCTCCTGCGTGGTGAACCGGGCCGAGCTGGTCGGCCTGCTCAACGCCCTCAAGGCGGAGCTGCCCGCCGAACTCGCCCAGGCCCAGTCGATGATGGCCGACCACGAGCAGGTGGTGGCCGGGGCCCAGGCCGAGGCCGACCGGATCATCCAGGGTGCACACGCCGAGCGCGGCTCGCTGATCTCGGACACCGAGGTGGTCCGCCGGGCCCAAGCCGAGGCCGACCGGATCCTCGCCGAGGCCCGTGGCGAGGTCGAGGCCAAGCGCGCCGAGGCCGACGACTACGTGGACAGCAAGCTCGCCAACTTCGAGGTCGTGCTGACCAAGACGCTCGGCGCCGTCGGCCGCGGCCGGACCAAGCTGCGCGGTGACTCCAGCGTCTTCGAGACCGACTTCGACGGCGAGACGGACGGCGAGGAGTTCCAGCCGCAGCGGATCACCCCCAGCCCCGAGGTCGACGAGTACGTCGATGTGAAGCTCGCCACGCTGGAGAACGTCCTCAGCGCCACCCTGGAGGCCGTCGGCAAGGGCCGCGACAAGCTGCTCGGCAAGCGGCCGATCGACGAGCTGGGCGCCTACCTGGCCGCCGCCGACGAGGCGCAGCAGGCCAAGGAACGGGCCGAGGCGGTGGCCGCCGGCTTCGCCATCGACGGCGACGCCAACGGCGACGACATCGCCTGGTACCGCGAGGACGTCCCGCAGCAGCAGACCTGGCCGGAGCAGACCCCGGCCGCGGCGGGCTGGCAGGCCCCCGGCGTCGACCAGTACGCGGCCGCCCAGCAGCAGGGGCAGTACGCCGAGGTGTACGCCGGCGGCTACGACCCGGCCGGCCAGGGCGACCCGTACGGTGCCCAGTGGGGGCACCAGCAGCAGGGCGCCGCGGACGGCTACCCGCAGCAGCAGCCGGACTACGCGGCCCAGCAGCAGCACGGGGACTACGGCTATCCGCACCAGCAGCAGCCGGGTTACGGCGCGCAGCAGTACGACGCCTACACCTACCCGCAGCAGCCCGCCGCCCCGCCTGCCGTGCCGCAACAGCAACAGCAGCAGCCGGGCCTGGACGAGACCAGCTTCTTCGACACCAGCATGATCGACATGACCCGGCTCCGGGAGCTGGGCGGCCGCTGAGCCGGCCCCGCGCGGGCCCGGCGCAAGCTCCTGACGGGAGCGAAGTTGGGCCTGGCGGGAGACTCCGGTAGGCTGACCACTCCGGCCTTTTCGTGTCGGACTGTCGGCTTGCCCGCGCACCGCTGGTGCGGAGGCACCGCGATCGAAGATTCCCCATGGAAGTCAGGACACCTTGAACCGCCTCGACCACCGCGACCCCCTCGTGTTCGACACGCACGAGCTGGGACGTCGCCCGGGCTCGCTGCGCAAGGTGTCCCGCACTCTGGAGGCCCCCGCGGGCCTGGGGATCATCGACGTGATCGGCGTCCCCGAGAAGAGCGAGCTCCGGCTGGAGCTCCGCCTGGAGTCCGTGGTCGAGGGCGTGCTGGTCACCGGCACCGCCGAGGCCCAGGTCGAGGGCGAGTGCGCCCGGTGCCTGGAGCCCGTCGAGGACGACCTCGACGTCGACTTCCAGGAGCTGTACTACTACCCGGAGTCCGACGAGCGTCACCGCGCCCGGACCGCCGGGGCCGAGGACCTCGACGAGGACTCGGAAGAAGATACTTACCGTCTGGAGGGCGACTTCTTCGACCTCCAGCCGGTGCTGCGTGACGCGGTGGTGCTCGCACTGCCGCTGCAGCCGGTGTGCCAGGAAGACTGCCTGGGCCTGTGCTCCGAATGCGGAGCGCGCCTGAGCGACGACCCGACGCACCACCACGACGCCGCCGACCCCCGGTGGGCGGCTCTGCAGGGACTCTCCGCCGCCCCCGGCGACGAGGGTGACGGGATCAAGAACAGCGACACCCGTGAGGGTCTCGCCGAGAACCAGGAGAAGTAGCCGTGGCTGTTCCGAAGCGGAAGATGTCGCGCAGCAACACGCGCCACCGTCGGTCCAACTGGAAGGCCGTTGTTCCGGCCCTCGTGGCGTGCGACCGCTGCCACGAGCCGAAGCTGGGTCACATCGCGTGCCCGAGCTGCGGCACGTACAACCGTCGCCAGGTCCTCTCGGTCTGATCGGCGGGGTGCACGGATCGATGTCGGACGGTAACTCCACCCGCAAGGCGTCCTCCGCCCCGAAGGGTTCCTCTTTGGGCGGTGGCAGGGCCGGTGGGCCGGCTTCGACCGAATACGACGTCCTGGAAGGGCGCCTCGGGTACACACTCGAGCGCGCCCTTCTGGTGCGTGCCCTGACCCACCGCTCGTACGCGTACGAGAACGGGGGCCTGCCCACCAACGAGCGCCTGGAGTTCCTCGGCGACTCGGTGCTGGGCCTCGTGGTGACCGACACCCTCTACCGCGTCCACCCGGACGTGCCGGAGGGCACGCTCGCCAAGCTGCGCGCCGCGGTGGTGAACTCCCGCGCGCTCGCGGACGTCGGCCGGGGCCTGGAACTCGGCACGTTCATCCGGCTCGGCAAGGGCGAGGAGGGCACCGGCGGCCGCGACAAGTCGTCGATCCTCGCCGACACGGTCGAGGCCGTGATCGGAGCCGTCTACCTGGACCAGGGTCTGGACGCGGCCACCGAGTTCGTCCACCGGCTGTTCGACCCGCTGATCGAGGAGTCCTCCCAGCTGGGCGCAGGCCTGGACTGGAAGACCAGCCTCCAGGAGCTCACCGCCTCGGTGGGCATCGGGGTGCCCGAGTACGTGGTCATGGAGTCCGGTCCGGACCACGAGAAGACCTTCACCGCGGCGGCCCGGGTGGCCGGCGAGGACTTCGGCAGCGGCGTCGGCCGTTCGAAGAAGGAGGCCGAGCAGAAGGCCGCCGAGAGCGCCTGGCGGGCGATCAAGGAGAAGTACGCCGACCGGCTGCCCGCCGGGGCGTGAGGGAGCAGTAGCCTTCCTCCTGCTGATCCCTTCCGCAGGAGGCCTGTTCCCGTGCCCGAACTTCCCGAGGTCGAGGTCGTCCGCCGCGGTCTGGCGAACTGGGTCGCCGGGCGGACCGTCGCCGACGTCCAGGTGCTGCACCCGCGCGCGGTGCGCCGCCAGCCCGCCGGCGCCGCCGACTTCACCGCCCGGCTGACCGGCACCACCCTCGGCACCGCGCAGCGGCGCGGCAAGTACCTGTGGGTGCCGCTGGCGGGGTCCGGCGCGGGCTTCTCGCTGATCGGCCACCTCGGCATGAGCGGCCAACTCCTCGTCCAGGACCCGTCCGTACCCGACGAGACGCACCTGCGGGTGCGGCTGCGGTTCGCCGACGGCGGGCGCGAACTGCGCTTCGTCGACCAGCGGACCTTCGGCGCCCTCGCGGTCGAGGAGGCCGAGGACGGCGACCCGGAGGGCACGCCGCTCTCCATCGCGCACATCGCCCGCGACCCGCTCGACCCGCGCTTCGACGACGCCGCCTTCGCGGCCGCGCTGCGGGCCAAGCGCACCACCGTGAAGCGGGCGCTGCTCGACCAGACGCTGATCAGCGGGGTCGGCAACATCTACGCCGACGAGGCGCTCTGGCGCTCCCGGCTGCACTACGACCGCCCGACCGCGACGCTCACCCGCCCGCAGGCCGCCGAACTGCTTGCGAACGCCCGCGAGGTGATGACGGCGGCGCTCGCCGTCGGCGGTACCAGCTTCGACAGCCTGTACGTCAACGTGAACGGCGAGAGCGGCTACTTCTCCCGCGACCTCGACGCGTACGGCCGCGAGCACGAGCCCTGCCGCCGCTGCGGCACCCCGATCCGGCGGGCCGCCTGGATGAACCGCTCCAGCTACTTCTGCCCCCGCTGCCAGCGGGTGCCGCGGGTCCGCAGCGGGGGCTGACAGCAGGGGCAGGGGGCGGGGGCCGGGGAGCTCAGTGCTTGGCGAGTTCCGGCTGGTCGGCCGCCGCCTCGCCGGGGGAGCCGTGGGTGTCCTGGCCGAAGTAGGCGACCCCGACCGCGGACACCACCGCGAGCAGGAAGCCGACCACGCCGAGCCAGCCCAGGCCGGACTTGGAGGAGTCGCCGAGCCAGAGCACGCCGATCGCGCCGGGCAGCACCGTCTCGCCGACCACCAGCGCTGCCGTCGCGCCGTTCACCGAGCCGATCTGCAGTGCCACGGTGTGCACGTACATGCCGCCGATGCCGCCGACCAGGATCGCGTACAGCGCCGGGTCGGAGAGCAGCTTGGCGAGGTCGAACGGGTCGATGCCGTTCAGGATGCGCACGCCGACGCCCAGCGCGCCGAAGCCCAGGCCGGAGAGCAGACCGGCGACGATCGCGCCCTTGGAGCCCATCCGCCGCACCAGCAGGCCACCGCCGACCAGCAGCACGGTGGTGACCAGCAGCAGGCCCCAGTGGAAGGCCATCGACGCGTGGTGGCCGCCCTCCGGGCCGGCCGAGACGGCCAGCAGCACCAGCGCCGAGCAGAGCACGCCGATCGAGGCCCACTCCAGCTGCTTGAGCCGGATGCCGAGCAGCTTGATGCTCAGCACCGCGGTGATCACCAGGTTGGCGCTGATGATGGTCTGCGAGAGGAACAGCGGCAGCAGCCGCGCGGCCAGCGCGCCCAGCCCGAAGCCGATCAGGTCGAGCACCGTGCCGACGATGAACTCCCAGGTGACGGCAGCCTTCGCGGTGGAGGACAGGCTCGGCCCGCCGTGCTCGGTGGTGGCGCCGGCGGCGCCCTTGGCGGCCTCCTCGCGCGCGGAGCGGCGGGATCCGACGGCCTGGAGGACTGAGCCGGTGCCGTAGCAGGCGGATGCCGCCACGGCGGTGACGAGGCCGATGATCACCGGGTGCTCCGATCGGGAGATGGGTCAAGAACAGGTAATGGGACCAGTGGTCCGGGACCACTATGCCCGTCCGCGCGGTACGGTCGGCGCACCGCCCGGAACACCCTGGGCCCGCCGGGACGTACGTCCGGGCGCCGGCCGCGGTTCCCGCGCACCGCCCGGATCAGGGGCGAGTGGGGGAAACATCATCCCCGAGGAGGGGCGCGGCCCCGGCGGTCGGCGGGGAATCTTGTCACTACCAGTATGCGAAGGGTATGCCGTGCCTTGACGCCCGTCGGGGTAGCGTCGAGGGCATGAGAACCCTTGCACGACGTTCCCGGGGCGCCGGGCCGCTTGCCCTGGTGGCGGCGCTGCTGGGGCTGCTGCTCCTGCTCGCACCGACGGCCTCGGCCGCGGGCGGGCTGGACGACGCGGCCTCCACCCTGAAGCAGGGTCGGGTCTACGTCGACCCGGCGATGACCAGCCGATTCAGCCAGAGCCAGGCCGACGCCCTGACCGAGAAGATCAAGAAGGCCGACAAGCCGATCTTCGTCGCGGTCGTCCCGGCCAGCGCCCCCTACGGCGAGCGGACCGTCTTCAACGACCTGCGCACCAAGGTCGGCATCGACGGTGCCTACGCGATCTGGCGCGGTGACCAGTTCGCGGCCAAGGCCGACCGCGGCGCGATGTCGCAGGGCAGCGCCGAGCGGATCGCCGGCGCCGCCTTCCGCTCCCACAACGGCGACATCGACGCCACCCTGAACGAGTTCGTCGACAGCGCCGCCCCGCAGGCCAAGGGCACCGGGGTGAACCACAGCACCTCGATCGCCTGGGTGGTCATCCCGGTCGTGCTGCTCGCGCTGGCCGGTGCCGGCGTCTTCCTCCTCTTCCGCCGCGCCAAGGCGCGCAAGGAGGAGCAGGCCCGGACCGAGCTGGAGCAGCTGCGCCGGGTGGTCGACGAGGACATCACCGCCTTCGGCGAGGAACTGGACCGGCTCGACTTCAACCCGGCCGCGACCGACGCCGACGACACCCAGCGCACCGACTACACCCACGCCCTGGACTCGTACGAGAAGGCCAAGCGGCTGATGGACGAGGCCAAGCGGCCGGACGACGTCAAGCCGGTCACCGAGGCGCTGGAGGACGGCCGGTTCGCGCTGGCCACCCTGGCCGCCCGGCGGGAGAAGCGTCCGGTGCCCGAGCGCAGGCCCCCGTGCTTCTTCGACCCGCGCCACGGCCCCTCGGTCAAGGACGTCGACTGGGCCCCGGCCGACGGCGCCGCCCGCACCGTCCCGGTCTGCCGGTCCGACGCGGACCGGCTGGCCGCCGGCCTCGACCCGGCCATCCGCACCGTCGAGACCGAGCACGGCCCGCAGCCGTACTGGAACGCCGGCCCGGCCTACGCCCCCTGGGCGGGCGGCTACTTCGGCGGATTCGGCGGCGGCCTGCTGCCGGGCCTGCTGGTCGGCACCATGCTCGGCTCGATGATCAGCAGCCCGGCCTACGCCGCGGCGCCGATGATGGACCAGGGCTACCAGGACCAGCACGAGGGCGGCGACTTCACCGGCGCCGACTTCAACTCCTCCGACTTCAGCGGTGGCTTCGGCGACGGCGGCGGCTTCGGTGGCGGGGACTTCGGTGGCGGCGGCGACTTCGGCGGCGGCGACTGGTGACCCGCTGAGCCCCACCGCGACACCCCTGCGGCCCCGCCGGACTTCCTCCGGCGGGGCCGCTCCGCGTGGTCGACGGCCCCGTGGAGCTGTGACCGTCGGACACGCCTTAGGCTCGGGGCATGCACGGTCGCGACGCCCACAGTGAGGAACCGGTCCGGGTGACCGCCTGGGTCCGGGGGAAGGTCCAGCAGGTCGGGTTCCGCTGGTGGACCAGGGCACGGGCGCTGGAGACCGGCCTGACCGGCTACGCGAGCAACCTCGGGGACGGCCGGGTGCAGGTGGTCGCCGAGGGACTGGCCGCCGACTGCGAACTGCTGCTGGACCTGCTGCGCGGCCCGGGAACCCCGGGCGAGGTCAGCGGCGTCACCGAGATCTGGACGGCCGTGGGCCCCGGCTACGAGGGCTTCGAGATCCGCTGAGCCCGGCCACACCCGCGCGGGCCGGAACTGATCGGCAACTGCCGGTGTCATGCGGTTGCCATTCGGGCAGACTCGTGGTTGACTCCGCATCGAACGATGATCCACGAGCAGCTGGTGGACCCGGCCCGAGGCCCCCAGGCGTGACGACACCGCCAGGCAGGTGACAGGGTCGCGGTAGCGTGCGGTGATCGTGTTGACCCTTTCCGTCTTTGGTGAGACGCTGGAAGCCCGCGCACACGACCGCGTTTTCCCGGCAGGCGTCTGCCCTCGTGAGCCCAGCTCACGATGGTTGTGCCGTAAGTGCCCAGCCAGCACTACCGGTGACGCGCCGCGCGTGCGTCCCCCTTCCCCCTAGACCTGTACCGTTCCGGTTCGGTCACTCAGCGTGGAGGACCATTCATCATGGCAAAGGCGCTTCTCGGGTACGTCGGCGGCCCCGACCCGCGAATGCTCTCCGAGATGCGACGGCTTCAGCAGCGCGTCCAGGACCTTGAATCCGAGCTCCTTCGGATGCAGGCCGAGAACGACGCGCTCGCCGCTGTCGCTGACGGGCACTCGCTGCTCAACAGCATCGATCTGGATCAGCGGGAGCCGGCTCTCACCTGAGTCCCGCCCGGTCCTCGCAGATCGACGCCGCTGTGCACTGAGCCGCTCCGAAAGGGACGCAGCTTGCAAGGGACGCCCGGTTGTGGCGTCCCTTCGTCGTGTCCGGGCCCGGGACGCACGGCCCGCCGGGGATACAGTCGCCGTTGACGACAGGCCCCGGGCCCTGGCGAGCGACGAGGAGACCGGCCGCGTGCACCTGAAGAGTCTGACGCTGCGCGGGTTCAAGTCCTTCGCCTCCAGCACCACCCTGCGCTTCGAGCCCGGCATCACCTGCGTGGTCGGCCCGAACGGCTCCGGCAAGTCGAACGTCGTCGACGCGCTGTCCTGGGTGATGGGGGAGCAGGGCGCCAAGTCGCTGCGCGGCGGCAAGATGGAGGACGTCATCTTCGCCGGGACCAGCGGGCGCGCCCCGCTCGGCCGGGCCGAGGTCAGCCTCACCATCGACAACGCCGACGGCGCCCTGCCGATCGACTACACCGAGGTGACCATCACCCGGACCATGTTCCGCAACGGCGGCAGCGAGTACGCGCTCAACGGCGAGACCTGCCGCCTGCTGGACATCCAGGAGCTCCTCTCCGACTCCGGCATCGGCCGCGAGATGCACGTCATCGTCGGCCAGGGCCAGCTGGACTCCGTCCTGCACGCCGACCCGATGGGCCGCCGCGCCTTCATCGAGGAGGCGGCCGGCGTCCTCAAGCACCGCAAGCGCAAGGAGAAGGCGCTGCGGAAACTGGACGCGATGCAGGTCAACCTCAACCGCGTCCAGGACCTGGTGGCAGAACTGCGCCGCCAGCTCGGACCGCTCGGCCGGCAGGCCAGGATCGCCCGCCGCGCCGCCGGCATCCAGGCCGACCTGCGCGACGCCCGGCTGCGGCTGCTCGCCGACGACCTGCTGGCCCTCCGGCAGGCCGTCGAGGCCGAGATCGCCGACGAGCTGGCACTGCGGCTGCGCCGCACCACCGTCGAGCAGGAACTGGCCGGTGTCGTCCAGCGCGAGGCCGTGCTGGAGGCGCAGGTCCAGCAGCTCGGCCCGAGCCTGGAGGCCGCCCGGCAGACCTGGTACCGGCTCTCCGCCCTAGCCGAGCGCACCCGCGGCACCATCGGACTGGCCGAGGCCCGCGCCCGGCACGCCGCCGCGGGCGGGCAGGCCGAGGAGCGGCGCGGCCGCGATCCCGAGGAACTGGAACGGGAGGCCGCGCGGGTCCGCGAGGACGAGGCCGCGCTGGCCGAGGCGCTGGAGGAGGCGCAGTACGCGCTGGCCGAGGCGGTCGAACGCAGGAGTGAACTGGAGCGCGGGCTGGCCACCGAGGAGCGTCGCCTGCGGGACGCCGCCCGGGCCATCGCGGACCGCCGGGAGGGCCTGGCCCGGTTGCAGGGGCAGGCCGCCGCCGCCCGCTCCAAGGCGGCCTGCGCCGAAGCGGAGATCGGCCGGCTGACCGAGGCCGGCGGCGAGGCGCTGCTGCGGGCCGAGGCCGCCCAGGCCGAGTACGAGGAGCTCCAACGGCAGGTCGGCGGCCCCGCCGGGGACGACGAGCAGGCCGAGGCCGCCCACCAGGAGGCCCGGGAGCGGCTCGCCGCCGTCGAACGCGACCTCGCCGCCGCCCGGGAGGCGGCCGGCGCCGCCGAGCGCGAACGGGCCGGACTCACCGCGCGGCACGAGGCGCTCTCCCTCGGACTGCGCCGCAAGGACGGCACCGGCGCCCTGCTCGACGCGGGGGAGCGGCTGAGCGGACTGCGCGGCCCCGCGGCCGCGCTGCTGCGGATCGCCCCCGGGTACGAGGTGCCGGTGGCGGCGGCGCTCGGCGCGGCCGCCGACGCGGTCGCCGTCGACTCGCCCGGCACCGCCGCCGAGGCGCTGCGGCTGCTGCGCGCCGAGGACGCCGGCCGGGCCGCGCTGCTGATCGAGGACGCCGGCCGGGCCGCGCTGCCGATCGCGGGTGCCGGTGAACCGCTCGCCGGCGTCGGGGAGTTGCCGGACGGAGCCCGCTGGGCCGCCGAACTCGTCGACGGGCCGGCCGGGTTGGTCGGTGCCGCGCGGGGCCTGCTGGCCCGGGTGGCGGTCGTCGACACCCTCGACGAGGCGCTGCGGCTGGTCGCCGACCACCCCGGGCTGACCGCCGTCACCGCCGCCGGGGACCGGCTCGGCGCCGACTTCGCGCAGGGCGGATCCGACGGTGTGCCGAGCCTGCTGGAGATCCGGGCGGCGGTCGAGGAGGCCGCCCGGGAGATCGCCGAACTCACCCTCCGTTGCGCCGAGTCGGCCGTACACCTGGCCGAACTCGCCGAGCAGCGACGGGAGTCGGCCGCCGCCGTGGAGCAACTCGCCGAGCAGCGGCGGCGGCAGGAGAAGGAGCGCGCCCAGGTCGCGGGTGCGCTCGGCCGCCTCGGCGGGCAGGCCAGGGCCGCCGCCGGCGAGGCCGAGCGGCTGTCCGCCGCCGCCGCGCGGGCCGACCAGGGCCTGGCGGAAATCCTCGCCACCGCAGAGGAGTTGGCCGAACGCCTGGCAGCGGCCGAGGACTCGGAGGACGCCGGGGAGGACGAGCCGGACACCGCCGAGCAGCAGCGGCTGGCCGAGGCCGCCACCGGCTCCCGGCAGGCCGAGCTGGAGGCCAGGCTCGCGGTGCGCACCCACGAGGAGCGGGTCCGCGCGCTCGCCGGCCGGGCGGACCAGCTGGACCGGGCCGCCCGCGCCGAGCGCGAGACGCGCGCCCGGGCCGCCGAGCGCCGCCGACGCGCCGAGCACGACGCCGGGGTGGCGAACGCCGTCGCGGCGGGCGCCCGGCAGCTGCTGGCCTGCCTGGAGGTGTCGCTGTCCCGCGCGGACGCCGGGCGGGCGGCGGTCGAGCAGGCGCGCGCCGAGCGCGAGACCGAACTGCGGGCGCACCGCGAGCACGGCCGCGGCCTCAAGGAGGAACTGGACAAACTGGTCGACGCCGGCCACCGGGACGAGGTGCTGCGGGCCGAGAAGCGGCTGCGGATCGAGCAGTTGGAGGCCCGGGCGCTGGAGGAGTTCGGCATCGACGGCGGCGAACTGCTCGCCACCTACGGGCCGGACCAGCCCGTCCCACCGTCGACCTCGGAAGAAGGAGGGGAACCGGGCGAGCCGCGCCCGTACGACCGGGCCGAGCAGGAGAAGCGACTCAGGGCGGCCGAGAAGGCGTACCAGCAACTGGGCAAGGTCAACCCGCTGGCACTGGAGGAGTTCGCGGCGCTGGAGGAGCGCCACCAGTTCCTCGGGGAGCAACTGGACGACCTCAAGCGCAGCCGGCGCGACCTGTTGGACATCGTCCGGGAGGTGGACGAGCGGGTCGAGCAGCTGTTCGCCTCGGCGTACCACGACACCGCCGCCCAGTTCGAGGGCGTCTTCGCCCGGCTGTTCCCCGGCGGCGAGGGGCGGCTGGTGCTGACCGACCCCGACCACATGCTCACCACCGGCGTCGAGGTGGAGGCCCGCCCACCGGGCAAGAAGGTCAAGCGGCTGTCGCTGCTGTCCGGCGGCGAGCGCTCGCTGACCGCGGTGGCACTGCTGGTGGCGATCTTCAAGGCCAGGCCCAGCCCGTTCTACGTGATGGACGAGGTGGAGGCGGCGCTCGACGAGACCAACCTGCGCCGGCTGGTCGGGATCATGGAGGAGCTGCGGGAGAGCTCCCAGCTGATCGTGATCACCCACCAGAAGCTGACCATGGAGTCCGCGGACGCCCTCTACGGCGTGACCATGAAGGGCGACGGCATCTCACAGGTGATCAGCCAGCGGCTGCGCGTCGGGGCACCTCCCGGCCGCCGGTCCGGAGGAGGACACCGGGAGCGGCCGGAGGCCGTCCGTACCGCATCGGCGTAGGGCGGCTGCGGTCCATCCGGGCTCCGGTCGCGGATACTGGAGCAGTTATGGAATACGTGATCCTTGCCGTAGTCATCGCCGTGGTCGCCATCGGCGCGATCGCCGGCCTCGTCGTTTCCGGCAGACGACGCCAGCAACTGCCCCCGAAGTCGCAGTCGCCGGTCATCACGGCGCCGCCGACCACCCCGCAGGAGCCCCAGGTCGGCGAGGAGGCCGCGCCGCCGACCGAGGAGCCCCGCCGCACCGTCGAGGAGGTGCAGCTCCCCGAGACCGAGGCTCCGACCGAAGCCTCGACCGGAGCCCCGGCCACGGCCCCGACCGAGGTCGAGGTCGAGGCCGCCGAGGCCGAGACGGCACCCGCCGTCGAGGTCCCCGAGCCCACCGCGGGCCGGCTGGTCCGGCTGCGCTCCCGGCTTTCCCGCTCGCAGAACTCGCTCGGCAAGGGCCTGCTCTCGCTGCTCTCCCGCGAGCACCTGGACGAGGACACCTGGGAGGAGATCGAGGAGACCCTGCTGACCGCCGACGTCGGCGTGGCCCCCACCCAGGAGCTGGTCGAGCGGCTGCGCACCCGGGTGAAGGTGCTCGGCACCCGGACACCCGACGAACTGCGCGCCCTGCTGCGCGAGGAGCTCGTCGAGCTGATCGGCAAGGACGCCGACCGCACCGTCCGCTCCACCAAGCACGCGGAGGGGCCGGCCGTGGTCCTGGTGGTCGGCGTCAACGGCGTCGGCAAGACCACCACCACCGGCAAGCTCGCCCGCGTCCTGGTCGCCGACGGCCGCAAGGTGGTGCTCGGCGCCGCCGACACCTTCCGGGCCGCCGCCGCCGACCAGCTGCAGACCTGGGGCGAGCGGGTCGGTGCGCGCACCGTGCGCGGACCGGAGGGCGGTGACCCGGCCTCGATCGCGTTCGACGCGGTCAAGGAGGGCATCGCCGAGGGCGCCGACACCGTGCTGGTGGACACCGCCGGCCGACTGCACACCAAGACCGGCCTGATGGACGAGCTGGGCAAGGTCAAGCGGGTCGTCGAGAAGCACGGCCCGGTGGACGAGGTGCTGCTGGTGCTGGACGCCACCACCGGCCAGAACGGCCTGATCCAGGCCCGGGTGTTCGCCGAGGTGGTCGACATCACCGGCATCGTGCTGACCAAGCTGGACGGCACCGCCAAGGGCGGCATCGTGGTCGCGGTCCAGCGCGACCTGGGCGTGCCGGTCAAGCTGGTCGGCCTGGGCGAGGGTGCGGACGACCTGGCGCCGTTCGAGCCGGGCGCGTTCGTGGACGCGCTGATCGGGGACTGAGGCCCCGTACGCACGAAGGGTCCGCTCCGCGAGGGGCGGGCCCTTTCGCGTTGCCGCCCGGGACCGGAGGAGCGTGCCGGGGCGGAGGAGCGCGCCGAGCTGGAGGGGCGCACGCCGAGGCGCGTGGGGCGGGTGGGGCGCGCTGAGGCCTACGAGGCGAGCCAGGCGGGTTCGGCGGTGCGCTCGCGGCCGCGGTGGCAGGCGTAGGCGAGGGTGCCGAGCAGCAGCCGGGCCTCGGGCGGGCAGCCGGCGTTGTCGCGGGTGGGGCGGCGCAGCCAGCGGACCGGGCCGAGCGCGCCGAGCACGGTGGGCGGGGCGGCGACGTAGCTGCCCTCGCCGTGGCAGGTGAGGTCGAGCGCGGCGTCGTCCCAGCCCATCCGGTAGAGCAGGTCGGGCAGTCGGCGGGCGGCGCCGGCGGCGACCAGGAACTGCAGCCGGCCGGTGGGCGCGGCGAGCACCGGGCCGACCTGGGTGCCCATCCGCTCCAGCCGGACCAGCGCCTGCAGTCCGGCCTGCTCGGGAACGTCCAGGACGTCGAAGGCGCGGCCGGTGGGGAACAGCACCGAGCCCCCGGCGCGCGCCTCCCGGGACCGGTCCTCGCCGCCGGGTACGGGATGCAGGCCGGGCGCGGCGCAGCGGTCGGAGCCGCAGGGACAGCGGGTCGGGGCGGTGGCGGAGCCGGCCGGGGCGCCGGTGGCGACCGTCCAGCCCCAGCGGCCGGTGTACTCCGCGGCGGCTTGGGACGCGGTGACCTTGGTGCGGCGGCGCGCGCCCAGCGGCGTCAACCGCAGGTGTCCCAGTCGAAGTTCGCCGAACAGGTTGTCCATGCCTCCCCCAACAGGTTCCCGTCGCCGATGGTTACGGGATGGTGACTGTGTGTTGATTGTCCGTTGCGTGGTGCGTTGTGCGGTGGCGGCGTGCAGCGCCCGGTGTGCGCCTGTCGTGGTGGTGCGCCTCGAGCGCCGCCTTGTGGCTGGCGGCACCGATGCCGGATCGTGGGGTGGGCGAGGCGGCCGCCGATCAGGGTGGGCGGCGAACTCGCCTGTGACTGCGGTGGGTTGCCGGGGCTGCCGGGTTTCGCCGGTGGCCTTGGCGGCCCGCATATGCCGGGCCGTCGGACCTACCTAGTGAAGCGCGTGGGCCGTGGCTTCGGTTCACTCGTGGGGGTGGCGAAAGGTGGCGTTTCGCCAGGGCCGCTCCCGTGGGCGCCGCGCGGGGCATTACGTTCAGCACACGGACGTCTTCGTGGAATCGACTCCGGTCCGACAGGGCGCGGGAGTTGGGAACCTGACGGTCCGTCCGTAACGATGGCACACCAGTGCGAGAGCGTGGTACGGCAACACCTCAGGCACGGCACGTCTGGCAAGGGCCCGAAACCGTCGGGCGTCACGATCGGGGCCCCGAGGGGGCCGGGCGGGATGGGGACGTTCCCATGGCAGAGAAGCAACCCAACGAGAAGCTGACCACCTGGTTCGCCCGCAGCGGCTGGTCCAAGGGCGAGCTGGCCCGCCAGGTCAACCGCCGGGCCCGGCAGATCGGCGCCCACCACGTGTCCACCGACACCTCGCGGGTGCGCCGCTGGCTCGACGGCGAACAGCCCCGCGAGCCGATTCCCAAGATCATGTCGGAGCTCTTCTCCGAGCGCTTCGGCTCGGTGGTCTCGATCGAGGACCTCGGCCTGCGCGCCGCGATCCCGGTCTCCACCGTGGGCGGCGGCGTCGACCTGCCGTGGAGCGCGCCGCAGACCGTCCAGCTGATCAGCGACTACTCCCGCAGCGACCTGATGCTCAACCGCCGGGGCTTCCTCGGCACCTCGCTCGCGCTGACCGCCGGCGCCGCGCTGATCGAGCCGATGCAGCGCTGGCTCACCCCCGGCCCGACCGGCGCCCCCACCCCGATCCTCGCCGCGGCCAACGGCGGCGACCCGTTCACCGGCCGGCTGTCCGAGCCCGAGCTCGAACTGCTGGAGCAGACCACGGTCATGTTCCGGCAGTGGGACGCGCAGAACGGCGGCGGGCTGCGCCGCAAGGCCGTCGTCGGCCAGCTCCACGAGGTCACCGACCTGCTCCAGGAGACGTACAACGAGAACACCACCCGGCGGCTGTTCCGGCTCACCGCCGAACTCGCCCACCTGGCCGGGTGGATGTCGTACGACGTCGGGATGCACCCGAGTGCGCAGAAGTACTACGTGCTGGCCCTGCACGCCGCCAAGGAGGCCGGGGACCGCCCGTTCGGCGCACTCATCCTCACCGACATGAGCCGCCAGATGATCCACCTCAACCGGGGCGAGGACGCCCTGGAGCTGATCCACCTGGCGCAGTACGGCAGCCGGGACACCGCCAGCGCGCGCCAGCAGTCCCTGCTGTACGCGATGGAGGCGCGCGCCTACGCCACCATCGGCGAGGTGAACCGCTGCGCCCGGGCCGTCCGGCTGGCCGAGGACACCTTCACCGACATCCGCGAGGGGGAGGCGGAGCCGGACTGGCTGAAGTTCTTCTCGCCGGCCGAGCTGAACGCCGAGAACGCGCACTCCTTCCGCGACCTCGCGTACCACTCCGACAACGCCCAGCTGTACGCCTCGATGTCCGCGCCGGTGATGGAGCGCGCGGTCGACCTGTTCCGCCAGGACGGCGACCACGTGCGCTCGTACGCCTTCAACCTGATCGGCATGGCCAGCGTCCACCTGCTGCAGCGGGAGGCCGAGCAGGCCGCGGTGATGGCCGAGCAGGCGGTGGACATCGCCACCAAGGTGCGCTCGGAGCGGCTGAACTCCCGGGTCCGCAAGACCACCGAGGCCGCGGCCGCCCGGTTCAAGGGCGTGGACGCGGTGAGCCGGCTCAAGGAGCGCGTCGTCCAGGACATCCCCGAGTACGTCTCGGTGGTCTGAGCACCCCGAGCCCGTGGGCCGCGGACCCGGCCCGAGGACCCCGCCGACCGTGACGGCCGCCGCCGCCACGGTCGGTGGCCGTCGTGCCACCGGCCGTCCCGTTCGGCGGCACGGTAACCCGTTCGGCCCTGCGGCGCGGCCGTCGTTCACGCAGGTGTAACCCGGGCGTCGCACGCGTCACGGCCGCGAAACAACGAGCCGCACTGGCCGAAACCAGCCTTCGGCACTCTCCTCTTCATCGCCGACACCCCGGGTGGCACGGGACGGGTAATCCGGGTTTGGATCGGCTTCCACGCAGAGGAGACGCCGATGCCGGACGGCTTCAGCGCGGGCGACACCGCCTTCGTGCTCATCAGTGCGGCCCTGGTCATGGTGATGACCCCGGGCCTGGCCTTCTTCTACGGGGGCATGGTCAGGGCCAAGAGCACCCTGAACATGCTGGCGATGAGCTTCCTCTCGCTCGGCATCGTCAGCGTGCTCTGGGTCCTCTACGGGTACTCGCTCAGCTTCGGACCCGACTCCTTCGCCGGTCTGATCGGCAACCTGGACTTCCTCGGGATGCGCGGCATCGGCCTGAACGACCTCACCGGGACCATCCCGGTCACCGCGTTCGCCACCTTCCAGCTGATGTTCGCGATCATCACCCCGGCGCTGATCAGCGGCGCGATCGCGGACCGGGCCAAGTTCGGCGCCTGGGGCCTGTTCATCGCGCTCTGGGTGACCGTCGTCTACTTCCCGGTCGCGCACTGGGTGTTCTTCTTCGACGGCGGCCACGGCGGCTGGCTGGGCGACCGCAACGGCGTGATCGACTTCGCCGGCGGCACGGCCGTGCACATCAACGCGGGCGTGGCCGGCCTCGCGCTCTGCCTGGTGCTGGGCAAGCGGGTCGGCTTCAAGAAGGACCCGATGCGCCCGCACAGCCTGCCGCTGGTGATGCTCGGCTCCGGGCTGCTGTGGTTCGGCTGGTTCGGCTTCAACGCGGGCTCGGCGCTGGCCGCCAACGGCGTCGCCGCGATGGCGATGGTCAACACCCAGGTCGCCACCGGTGCGGCGCTGGTCGGCTGGCTGGTCTACGAGAAGCTCAGGCACGGCGCGTTCACCACGCTGGGCGCCGCCTCCGGCGCGGTGGCCGGCCTGGTCGCGATCACCCCGGCCTGCGGCTCGGTCAGCCCGCTGGGCGCGGTGGCGATCGGCCTGATCGCCGGCGCGGTCTGCGCCGCCGCGGTCAGCCTCAAGTACCGCCTCGGCTTCGACGACTCGCTCGACGTGGTCGGCGTGCACGCGGTGGGCGGCGCGATCGGCTCGCTGCTGATCGGCCTGTTCGCCACCGGCGGGGTCGGCCAGACCGCCAAGGGCCTGTTCTACGGCGGCGGGCCGGCGCAGCTCGGCAAGCAGGCGATGGGCGTGGCCGTGGTCGCGGCGTACTCCTTCGTCCTCTCCTGGCTGCTGGCGAAGGCGATCGACAGGACGGTCGGCTTCCGGGTCGCCGAGGAGGTCGAGGTGGCCGGTATCGACCAGGCCGAACACGCCGAGTCCGCCTACGATTTCAGCGCGGTGGGCGCGGGCCTGGCGCGGGCCCTGCCGGGCCTGGTCGGTGCCGCGGCGGCCGCGAGGTCCGCGGAGAAGCCCGCCACCGGGAAGACCGCCGCCAAGGCCGCTGGGAAGGCCGCCGACAAGACCACCGCCGAGCCCGCCGAGAAGACCGAGGTCGACGCCCGATGAAGCTCATCACCGCCGTGATCAAGCCGTACCGCCTGGACGAGGTGAAGGCCGCCCTACAGGCCTTCGGGGTGCACGGCCTGACCGTCACCGAGGCCAGCGGCTACGGCCGCCAGCGCGGCCACACCGAGGTCTACCGGGGCGCCGAGTACACCGTGGACCTGGTCCCCAAGGTCAGAATCGAGGTGCTGGTCGAGGACGAGGACGCCGACGAGCTGATCGAGGTCCTGGTGAAGGCCGCCCGGACCGGCAAGATCGGCGACGGCAAGGTCTGGAGCGTCCCGGTCGACACCGCCGTCCGGGTCCGCACCGGCGAGCGCGGGCCGGACGCCCTCTGAGGGACCTTCGCCGAGGGCCCTTCGTCGAGAGACCTTCGCCGAGGGCCCTGAACCGTAGGGCCCGCCGCAGGCGGGCCCGCCGCCCCCGAGGGGTCGCGGGTCCGCCGACGGCGCATCGGCGCCGGGCCGCCCGCAGGCCGCCCGCGGACCTCCCCGCAGCCGCCCGCAGGCCGTCCGGCGCCGCCCGCTCAACCGCACGACGGACGGGACCACGCCATGACCACCGAGACCAGCCCTCCCGACTACGGCGCCGCCCGGGCCGCGCTGCTCGCCGGCCCCGGCCCGGCCGGGCGGCCCCGCCGCGCGGCTCTCGCCCGGCTCACCGACGACTGGCTGGCAGGTCTGCTCGCGGCCGCCGACGGCCCGCCCGGCGTCGCGCTGGTCGCGGTCGGCGGCTACGGGCGCGGCGAGCTGTCCCCGCGCAGCGACCTCGACGTCCTGCTGCTGCACGACGGCCGGCTCGACCCCGACCTGCCCGAGCGGATCTGGTACCCGGTCTGGGACGCGGGCGCCGCGCTCGACCACTCGGTGCGCACCGTCGCCGAGGCCCGGTCCGTCGCCGCCGCCGACCTCAAGGCCCAGCTCGGCCTGCTGGACGCCCGACACCTCGCCGGGGACCAGGCGCTCACCGCCGCCCTGCGCTCCGCCGTGCTCACCGACTGGCGCGCGAGCGCCCCCGCGCGCCTGCCGGAGCTGCGCGACCTCGGGCGGGAGCGGGCCGAGCGGCACGGCGAGCTGTCGTTCCTGCTGGAGCCCGACCTCAAGGAGGCCCGCGGCGGCCTGCGCGACGCCGTCGCGCTCAACGCCGTCGCCGCGACCTGGCTCGCCGACGCCCCCCGGGACGGCCTGGACGCCGCCGCGCTGCGGCTCGCCGACGTCCGCGACGCGCTGCACCTGGCCACCGGCCGGGCCACCGAGCGGCTCGGCCTCCAGGACCAGGACCAGGTCGCCGAACGGCTCGGCGTGCTGGACGCCGACACCCTGCTGCGCCAGGTCTACGAGGCCGCCCGCACCATCGCCTACGCGAGTGACGTCACCTGGCGGGCGGTGGACCGGGTGCTCGCCGCCCGGTCCGGCCGGGGCCGCCGGGCCGCCCGGCCGGCCTTCCCGTTCACCGGCGCCGGGCGCGGCGCGGGCGCGGTGGCCCGGGGCACGGTCGCGCGCCGACCGCTCGCCGAGGGCGTGGTCGAGCAGGACGGGGAGGCGGTGCTCGCCCAGGGCGCCCGCCCGGCCGCCGACCCGGTGCTGCCGCTGCGCGCCGCGGCCGCCGCCGCGCAGAACGGGCTCACCGTCTCGTACGCGACGGTGCGCCGGCTGGCCGCCGAGTGCCGCCCGCTGCCGGTGCCCTGGCCGGACGAGGCGCGCGAGCAGCTGGTCACCCTGCTGGGCGCGGGCGAGGCGGCCGTCCCGGTGTGGGAGGCGCTGGAGGCGGAGGGACTGGTCACCCGGCTGCTGCCGGACTGGGAGCGGGTGCGCTGCCGTCCGCAGCGCAACGCCGTGCACCGCTGGACGGTCGACCGGCACCTGGTGGAGACGGCGGTGCGGGCCGCGGCGATGACCCGCCGGGTGGCCCGGCCGGACCTCCTGCTGGTCGCCGCGCTGCTGCACGACATCGGCAAGGGCTGGCCCGGCGACCACAGCGAGGCCGGCGAGGTCATCGTCCGTGACGTCGCCGCCCGGATGGGCTTCGGCCCCGAGGACACCGAGACCCTGGCGGTGCTGGTCCGCCACCACCTGACCCTGGTCGACACCGCGACCCGACGGGACCCGGACGACCCGGCCACCGTCGAGGCGATCACCAAGGTGGTCGGCACCGCGGCACAACTGGAGCTGCTGCACGTGCTCACCGAGGCGGACGCGCTGGCCACCGGCCCGGCCGCGTGGAGCGGCTGGCGGGCCTCGCTGGTGGACGGCCTGGCGGCCCGGGTCGCCGCCCGGCTGGCCGGCGCCTACGCCGCGCCCGTGGAGGCCGCGCCGACCGCCGCGCAGGAGCGGCTCGCGGTGGAGGCCGCCCGGACCGGCGGGCCCGCCCTGTCGCTGCTGGCGCAGTCCGAGGGGGCGGACCCGGGCGCCGAGCCGATGGGCGTCGAGTTGACGCTGGCCGTCCCGGACCGGCCCGGACTGCTCGGCACCGTCGCCGGGGTGCTCGCGCTGCACCGGCTGGCCGTCCGCTCGGCCGGCCTGCGCGAGCTGGACCCGATCGGCGCCGGCCCGGTGCTGCTGCTGTCCTGGCGGGTGGCCGCCGAGTTCGGCGAGCTGCCGGAGGCCGCCCGGCTGCGGGCCGACCTGCGCCGGGCGCTGGACGGCTCGCTGGACGTCTCGCGCCGGCTGGCCGAGCGGGACGCCGCCGCCCCGCGCCGCCGGGGCATCCCCACCCCGCCGCCGGTGGTCGCGGTGGCGCCCGCGGTGGCCTCGGCGACCGCGACCGTCCTGGAGGTTCGCGCGCACGACGCCCCGGGGCTGCTGCACCGGATCGGCCGGGCGCTGGACGGGGCGGGCGTGCGGGTGCGGACGGCGCACGTCTCGACGCTGGGCGCGGAGGCCGTCGACTCCTTCTACCTGACCGACGGGGCGGGCCGGCCGCTCGCCGCCGGGCGGGCGGGGGAGGTGGCGGCGGCGGTCCGGGCGGCGCTGGGCTGAGTCGCGCCGGGGCCCGCCGGATTCCGCCGGGGTCGGTCCGCCGGGGTCCGCCGACGCCTGCCGAGGTCCGTTCCAAGGCCTGTTCCGAGGCCCGTTCCGAGGTCGTGGCAACCCGGGTGGAGACCATACCCGGGGCGGCCGGATACCCTGGTGGGCGACGACCGTACCGATACCGATGCCGCAGAGGACCCGCGACGACGTGTTCGACACTCTTTCCGATCGCCTCGCAGCGACGTTCAAGAACCTCCGGGGCAAGGGCCGCCTGAGCGAGGCGGACATCGACGCCACCGCCCGCGAGATCCGCATCGCGCTGCTGGAGGCGGACGTCGCGCTGCCGGTCGTGCGGGCCTTCATCAAGCAGGTCAAGGAGCGGGCGGCCGGCGCCGAGGTCTCGGGCGCGCTCAACCCCGCGCAGCAGATCATCAAGATCGTCAACGAGGAGCTCATCGCGATCCTCGGCGGCGAGACCCGCCGGGTCCGGTTCGCGAAGAGCGGCCCGACGGTGATCATGCTCGCCGGTCTGCAGGGTGCCGGTAAGACCACCCTCGCGGGCAAGCTCGGCCACTGGCTGAAGAGCCAGAAGCACACCCCGCTGCTGGTCGCCTGCGACCTCCAGCGGCCCAACGCCGTCAACCAGCTCCAGGTGGTCGCCGAGCGCGCCGGTGTGGCCTTCTACGGCCCGCAGCCGGGCAACGGCGTCGGCGACCCGGTGCAGGTGGCCAAGGACTCGATCGAGTACGCCAAGCAGAAGCAGTACGACGTCGTCGTCGTCGACACCGCCGGACGCCTGGGCATCGACGCCGAGCTGATGCAGCAGGCCGCGGACATCCGCGCCGCGGTCAACCCGGACGAGGTCCTGTTCGTCGTCGACGCGATGATCGGCCAGGACGCGGTCACCACCGCGCAGGCCTTCCTCGACGGCGTCGACTTCACCGGTGTCGTGCTCTCCAAGCTCGACGGCGACGCCCGCGGCGGTGCCGCCCTGTCGGTCGCGCACGTCACCGGCCGGCAGATCATGTTCGCCTCCAACGGCGAGAAGGTCGACGACTTCGACGCCTTCCACCCCGACCGGATGGCCTCGCGCATCCTCGGCATGGGTGACGTCCTCTCGCTGATCGAGAAGGCCGAGCAGACCTTCTCGCAGGAGGAGGCCGAGAAGATCGCCGCCAAGCTGCGCGGCGGTCCGAAGGCGTTCACTCTGGACGACTTCCTGTCGCAGCTGGAGCAGGTCCAGAAGATGGGCTCGATCTCCAAGCTGCTGGGGATGCTGCCCGGGATGGGCCAGATCCGCGACCAGATCAACAACATCGACGACAAGGACGTCAACCGGGTCGGCGCGATCATCAAGTCGATGACCCCGGCCGAGCGCGCCGAGCCGGAGCTGATCAACGGCTCCCGCCGGGCCCGCATCGCCAAGGGCTCGGGTGTCCAGGTCGGCGAGGTGAAGAACCTGGTCGAGCGGTTCTTCGACGCCCGCAAGATGATGTCCGCGATGGCCTCCGGCAAGGGCGTGCCCGGCATGCCGGGGATCCCGGGCATGGGCGGCGGCGCCAAGAAGTCCGGCAAGAAGGCCCCGCAGGCCAAGGGCAAGCGCAAGAGCGGCAACCCGCTCAAGCGGGCGCAGGAGGAGGCCGCGGCCGCCCAGCGCCGCGCGCTCGGCCCGGGCGGCGACCAGGACCCGGCCGGCGGCGGCGCGTTCGGCCTCGGCGCGGGCAAGGGCCCGGCCGACTTCGAGCTGCCCAAGGAGTTCAAGGACCTGCTGTAGACCGGTCCGTCGTTCGAGCGGCCCGCCGTCCGGGATCTTCCGGGCGGCGGGCCGCTCGCATGCCCGATGATGGTGGTGTGCGAGTGACGATCAGGGCCCCGCGGGCCGAGGACAAGGACGTGTACGCCGAGGCGGTCCGACGGTCCGCCGACCACATCGGGCGGTGGAACCCGGTCGAGCCGGACGGCCTGGCCGAACTGCTGGACCGCCAGGGGCCGGGCCTGCGCACCTTCCTGATCGTCGACCGGGACACCGGCGGGCTGGTCGGCAAGGTGAACGTCGCCAACATCGTGATGGGCCGGTTCTGCAACGGCGCGCTGGGCTACGACGCGTACCTGCCGTTCGCCGGCACCGGGCGGATGACGGAGGGGCTGCGGCTGGTCCTGGACCGCTGCTTCGCCCCGCAGTCGGCCGGCGGGCTGGGCCTGCACCGGCTGGAGATCAACGTGCAGCCGGACAACGAGCGGTCGGTCGCGATGGCCAAGCGGCTGGGCTTCCGGCACGAGGGCTTCACCCCCCGGATGCTGTTCCTCCAGGGCGACTGGCGGGACCACGAGCGGTTCGCGCTGACCGCCGAGGAGTGGCCGGGCGCCGAGGCGTAGCCACGGGCGGGGCGCCGAGGCCTCTGAGTCACGGGCGGGGATCCGGGCGCAGGCACTGACGGGGCGGCGGGGATCAGGCACTGGCGGGCCCCGTCGCGGCTGGTCAGGGGCGTGCTCGGCGCGGCGTTTCGGGTGGCTCGCCCGAGCCCGCGTCCGTATCGTCCGATGGGTGACCGAACCCGTGCCGCCGCGCCAGACCCCCGACCAGCCCTGGCGCTCCGAGGGCGCCCCGCCCCCGCCGCCGCCCCGCCGCCGGATGCCCGGCGGCTGGATGGGACTCGCCCTCACCGCGCTCGTGGTGTTCCTGATCTCCGACCTGCTGCTGTCCTTCTTCGGCAACGCCGGTGCCACCACGATCTCCTACACCGAGTTCAACAACCAGCTGAACAAGGGCAACATCACCAAGATCTACTCCAAGGGCGACGCGATCGAGGGCACCCTCAAGAGCGCCCAGCCCAAGCCGGACGGCGGCAAGGGCGACTACACCGACTTCGCCACCCAGCGGCCGTCCTTCGCCAACGACAACCTGTGGACCACGCTGCAGCAGCAGGGCGTCGAGGTCACCGCCACCTCCCCGGTGGTCCAGCAGCGCAGCTTCCTCGCCAACCTGCTGATCTCGCTGGCCCCCATGGTGCTGCTGATCCTGATCTGGGTGCTGCTCGCCCGCCGGATGGCCGGCGGGCTGGGCGCCGGCGCGCTCGGCCGCAAGGCCCCGCCCAAGCCGGTCACCGCCGACCAGGGCAAGCGCACCACCTTCGCCGACGTGGCCGGCATCGACGAGGTCGAGGCCGAACTCACCGAGGTGGTCGACTTCCTGAAGAACCCGCAGCAGTACCGCAGGCTCGGCGCCAAGATGCCGCGCGGCGTGCTGCTGAGCGGCCCGCCCGGGACGGGCAAGACCCTGCTCGCCCGGGCCGTCGCCGGCGAGGCGGACGTGCCGTTCTTCTCCGCCTCCGCCTCCGAGTTCATCGAGATGATCGTCGGCGTCGGCGCCAGCCGGGTCCGCGAACTGTTCGCCGAGGCCCGCAAGGTCGCCCCGGCGATCATCTTCATCGACGAGATCGACACCATCGGCCGCCAGCGCGGCGCGGGCGGCGGCATGGGCGGGCACGACGAGCGCGAGCAGACGCTCAACCAGATCCTCACCGAGATGGACGGCTTCACCGGCTCCGAGGGCGTCATCGTGATCGCCGCGACCAACCGCGCGGACGTGCTCGACCCGGCGCTGCTGCGCCCCGGCCGGTTCGACCGGCGGATCACCGTCAGCCCGCCGGACCGGGACGGCCGCGCCGCCATCCTGCGCATCCACACCCGGACCGTCCCGCTGGCCGGCGACGCCGACCTCACCCGGCTGGCCAAGGTCACCCCCGGGATGACCGGCGCCGAACTCGCCAACCTGGTCAACGAGGCCGCCCTGCTGGCCGTCAAGCGCAAGCAGGACGCGGTGAACGAGCGGGACCTCTCGGACGCTCTGGAGAAGGTCCAGCTCGGCGCCGTCCGGCCGCTGGTGATGCCGCAGGAGGAGCGCGAGCGCACGGCCTACCACGAGAGCGGGCACGCGCTGCTGGGCATGCTGCAGCCCGGCGCCGACCCCGTCCGCAAGATCACCATCGTGCCGCGCGGCCGGGCGCTCGGCGTCACCCTGTCCACCCCGGAGAACGACCGCTACTCGTACACCGAGCCCTACCTGCGCGGCCGGATCATCGGCGCGCTCGGCGGGATGGCGGCCGAGCAGGTGGTCTACGGGGTGATCACCACCGGAGCGGAGAGCGACCTGGAGCAGGTCACCAACATCGCCCGCGGGATGGCCGGCCGGTGGGGGATGAGCGAGCGGGTCGGCCGGTTGACCGCGGTGCCCGCCGACCCGCAGGGCGCCTACGGGCTCTCCGCCGCGCCGACCACCCTCGACGCGGTGGACGAGGAGGCCCGGCGGATCGTCGCCGAGTGCTACGAGCACGCGGTACGGCTGCTGACCGAGGAGCGGGCCCGGCTGGACGCGCTGGCGGCGGCGCTGCTGGAGGCGGAGACGCTGGACGAGGAGCAGGCGTACCGGGCGGCCGGGGTGCCGCGGAAGGGCTCTGGCTCCGACGGGAAGTCGCTCGACCAGGCGTGAACCGGCTGGCCGGGGGCGCTCGCCGTGCGGGCGGGCGCCCCCGGTTTCGTCGCTGTCGGATCTGTTGTCGCCCGGGGCCGTCCGATTGCTGCTGGGGGGTCTCGTTCCCGGTGCCGCCGGGGGCTCGTCCGGGCGTCGCCGTGGGCCTCGTTCCCCGCGCCGTCGGGGCCGGTCGGCCTCCGCTACCGGGGCCGTTCGGCGACCAGGTAGCGGAAGACGTTCTCCATCCGGACCGAGCCGTCCGCGCGCAGGTACGGCTGCAGCGCCTCCTCCAGCTCCTTGGCGACCAGCGACGCGCCGGAGAACTCCTCGGCCGCCTCGAACAGGCCGGTGGAGAGCAGGCCGCGCACCGCGCTGTCCAGGTCCGCGTAGGCGAACGGGCAGCTCACCCGCCCGCTGCCGGCCGGGCGCAGGCCGGCCGGGGCGAGCAGGTCCTCCAGCGTGCCGGGCGTGCTCAGCTCGAACGGGTCGCGCGCGGTGGTCCGGCCCGCCCGCCGCCGCGCCACGTCCAGCACCGGGGCGCTCTGGCAGCGCTCCGGAGGGCCCCAGGCGGCCAGCACCACATGCCCGCCCGGGAGGGTCAGCCGGGCGGCCTCGACGACCACCGGACCCGGCTCGGCGCAACCGGGCAACTGCTCGAAGACCGTCACCAGCGAATGGGCCGAGCGGGGGACGGCCGCGATCGGCCGGGCCCCCGCGCACACCCGCAGCCGGCGGCCATGGGCCAGCTCGCGCAGCTCGTCCCGCGGCTCCTGGCCGGTGACCTGGGCACCGCGCCCGGCGGCGAGCAGCAGCGCCAGTCCGGACCGGCAGCCCAGGCCCAGCACGCTGGTCGCCGGGCCGACCTCCAGCCGGTCGTGGACCGCCTCGTAGAGCGGCACCAGCATGCGCTCCTGGATCTCCGCCCAGTCGCGCGCCCGCGCGGGCCGCGCCGCCCCGGGCTGCGGGTGGTGCGGTCGTGCGCCTGTCGGTCGTACGGTCGTGCCGGTCGTCCGAGCTGAAGCCATCGCGGCCTCCCATCCGGTCCTTCGGTGTGCTGCTACGGCTCCCCCAAAGTCCCGCCCCACTCCAGCGAACAGCGGGTCGGGCCCGGCGTCCAGAGGGGTGCAGGGTGGTGCGCGCGTGTCGCGGTCGTGCGCCCCCTGCGGTCGGCGGGTGCCGCCGTCTGCTGCCGGCGGGTGCGCGGTCGTCCGTCCGGCGGGTGCGGTGGTCGTCCGTCCGGCGGCCGCCGGCGTGTTATCGATTCGAAGTCAGGGGGCCGCGCCCCGTACCATTCGGGCCATGGCTAAGGCACCCGTTCTCACCCCTCAGGCGGAAGACTTCCCGCGCTGGTACCAGGACCTCATCAACAAGGCCGAGCTGGCCGACAACGGTCCGGTGCGCGGCACCATGGTCATCCGACCGTACGGCTACGGCCTGTGGGAGCGGATGCAGCAGGAGATGGACGCGCGGATCAAGAAGGCCGGCGCGCAGAACGCCTACTTCCCGATGTTCATCCCGCAGTCCTACCTGACCAGGGAGGCCGAGCACGTCGAGGGCTTCGCCCCCGAGCTCGCGGTGGTCACCCACGGCGGCGGCAAGCAGCTCGACGAGCCGGTCGTCGTCCGGCCCACCTCCGAGACGATCATCAACGAGTACTTCTCGAAGTGGGTGCAGAGCCACCGCGACCTGCCCCTGCTGATCAACCAGTGGGCCAACGTGGTCCGTTGGGAGCTGCGCCCGCGCGTCTTCCTGCGCACCACCGAGTTCCTCTGGCAGGAGGGCCACACCGCCCACGCCACCTACGAGGACGCCCGCGCGTACGCGTCGATGATCCACACCCAGGTCTACGGCGACTTCATGACGAACGTGCTCGGCATCGACGTCGTGCTCGGCCGCAAGACCGCCAAGGAGCGGTTCGCCGGCGCCATCAACACCCTCACCCTGGAGGGCATGATGGGCGACGGCAAGGCGCTGCAGATGGGCACCAGCCACGAGCTGGGCCAGAACTTCGCCAAGGCGTTCAACACGACCTACCAGCTCCAGGGCGCCGAGCGCGAGTACGTCTGGCAGACCTCCTGGGGCGTCTCGACCCGCATGGTCGGCGGCCTGATCATGTCCCACGGCGACGACAACGGCCTGCGGGTGCCCCCGCGACTGGCCGCCGTCCAGGCCGTCGTGCTCGCCATCAAGGGCGACGACGCGGTCATCGCCAAGGTGCGCGAGATCGGCGCCACGCTGGAGGCCGCCGGTGTCCGGGTGGTCGTCGACGACCGCACCGACACCCCGTTCGGCCGCCGCGCGGTGGACTGGGAGCTCAAGGGCGTGCCGCTGCGCATCGAGGTCGGCCCGCGCGACCTCGAGAACGGCACCGCGATGCTGGCCCGCCGGATCCCCGGCGGCAAGGAGCCCGTCTCCATCGACTCCCTGGCCGCGCTGGTCCCGGGCATCCTGGAGGAGGACCAGGCGCTGCTGCTGCGCCAGTCCCGCGAGCGCCGCGAGGCCCGTACCGTCGACGTCAAGACCATCGAGGAGGCCGCCGAGGCCGCCGCGACCGGCTGGGGCCGGATCTCCTGGGCCGACCTCGGTCCGGAGGGCGAGGCCAAGCTCGCCGAGCAGGGCGTTTCGGTGCGCTGCATTGTCGCGGCCGACGGCTCGGTGCCGCTGGCGGACGACCAGGACGGCAATATCGCGATCGTCGCCCGCGCGTACTGATGCCTGTTACCAGCAGGTAATGACCGTTGGCGGCGACATTTGCCCGGAATGCGGATGAGTAAGAATCCGGTAACTGTCCGAGAGGCGCCCCGACCGCGGACATCCCTACTGGCCGGTCAACTGCCGGTATTAACGCAATAGCGGTACGGTGTACGGCCCGTGGCCCTGTCAACTCGACGGGCCCACGGGCCGTACGTCCAGGGGGCGACAGCCCGCCCCCAGGCGGAATTCACGAGGCCCGCCGAGCTGCGGCGGGCCGAAACCGGCAGGGGGTCGGTCTTGCATCAGATCCGGAACGCGCAATTCGCGCGCGACCATGCATTCCTGGGAGTTCCCTGGGAATTCCCGAAGAGCGAGAACATGCGGAACATCGGCTCGCACTCCATCGTTGGTCTAGCGTGAGCACGACACAGCCCCTCGTCCTCGCGGCCGAACTGGCCGCCGCCTGGAGTGACATCCAGGCCCACCACCAGGACCTCCCCGACCTGGCCTCGCCCGAGGCCCTGATCGGCGAATCCTCCTCGGCCTGTGGCACCCGGCTCGGTTTCGAGCGGCTCCTCCACGAGGCTGCCCACGGTCTGGCCGCGGCCCGGGACATCCGGGACACCTCGCGAGCCGGCCGCTACCACAACCGGCGCTTCCTGCTGCTCGCCTCCGAGCTCGGCCTGGCGCACCCGGTCGAACCGCACGCGAGCAGCGGCTTCTCCCAGGTGACCATGCTCAAGGAGACCCAGGAGCGCTACGCGGAGACCATCGAGCGACTGGACCGCGCCCTCGGCGCGCACCAGGAGGCGGTGGCCGGCGACGGTACGACGCGGGCCTTCCGCGGCCCGGCCGCCCGGCACGGTTCCTCCGGGGGCGGCGTCCGGGTCAAGGCGGTGTGCGGCTGCGGACGGAACGTCCGGGTCGTGCCGTCGGTGCTCGCCCAGGCGTCCATCGTCTGCGGCGCGTGCCAGCAGCCGTTCAAGATCTCGTGACCGATCGGTCCACCGGGACACCGGAGGGCCGGGCGGTCGTCGGATCGGACGACCGGCGCGTCGGATGACCGGGGTGGCGGAAGACCGTCCTGCCGGGCGACCGGTGCGGCGGAGGACTGCTGGACCGGGAGATCGCTGAACCGGAAGACCGTTGGACCGGGAGATCGGTTGGGCCCGGAGATCGGTCAGGCCGGGAGATCGGTTGGACCGGGAGATCGGTCAGGCCGGAACACCAGAAGACGGGGAAGGCCGGCGGACGGCTGTGCGGGCAGCGGATCCGGCCGGAACGAGCGGTACATCGGTGAGTTCGTGGGCGGACCGGGAGCGAGGGCTCCCGGTCGCGCCTTGTGAACGGGCCTGCGGAGGCAGTCGGGGGGCGGCCTCCGGAGGGTTTCGCGCGGCCCGCGGCCCGCGGACAGCCGGGCGCGCGGCGCCGGGGTACGGCTGAGAAGCAGCCGGGATGCGTCCCGCGGATGGCCGAGCGAAGGCGGTTCGCGCCGGTATGGCAGAATGGACAGCTGAGTACTCGGCAGCCGAGCAGGACCCCTCTCTCCTACGGCTGGCGTGTCCCTTGAACGGCCCACGGCGCAACCCCACGCGACGGCGCGGCCGCTCACCCACGTCAACACCAGGAGAATCCACTCCCGTGGCAGTCAAGATCAAGCTCAAGCGTCTCGGCAAGATTCGCTCCCCGCACTACCGCATCGTCGTCGCCGACTCGCGCACCAAGCGTGACGGCCGCGCGATCGAGGAGATCGGCATCTACCAGCCGACCTACAACCCCTCGAAGATCGAGGTCGACACCGACCGCGCCCAGTACTGGCTGTCCGTCGGCGCCCAGCCGACCGAGCCCGTGCTCGCCATCCTCAAGCTGACCGGCGACTGGCAGAAGTTCAAGGGCCTCCCGGCCCCGGCGCCGCTGCTGGTCGCCGAGCCCAAGGTCGAGGACTTCTCGCACCTGTTCGCGAAGGCCGTCGCCGGCTTCGAGGACGCCACCACCGGTGTTGCCATCACCCCGAAGGCCAAGAAGTCGGACAAGGTCGAGGCTGAGGCCGACGCCGCCGCCGAGGCCTGAGCGTGATCGAGGACGCCCTCGACCACTTGGTGAAGGGCATCGTCGAGCACCCCGACGACGTGCAGGTGCGCTCGCGCAACCTGCGTCGGGGCAACACCATCGAGGTGCGAGTGCACCCCGATGACCTCGGCAAGGTGATCGGCCGGGGTGGCCGTACGGCGCGCGCACTGCGCACCGTCGTCGGCGCCCTCGGCGGTCACAACGTCCGGGTCGACCTGGTCGACGTGGACAACATTCGCTGACACAGCTGCTCGTTCAGCCGTCAGGGCTTGTGAGGCCGACCGGGACGCATGTCGTCCCGGTCGGCCTTTTCGCGTTTCTCGCGCTTTCCGCATTCCGTCCCGCTCTAGGAACTCCAGGAGAACGATCACCGTGCAGCTCGTCGTCGGCAAGATCGGCCGCGCCCACGGCATCAGGGGGGACGTCAGCGTCGAGGTCCGCACCGACGAGCCGGAGCTCCGGCTCGGCCCCGGTGCCGTCCTGTTCACCGACCCCGCGTCGGTGGGACCGCTGACCATCGAGTCCGGCAAGGTGCACAGCGGCCGGCTGCTGCTGCGCTTCGCCGGCGTCAAGGACCGCAACGCGGCGGAGGCGCTGCGGGGCACGCTGCTCATCTCCGAGGTCGACCCGGAGGAGAGCCCCGAGGACCCGGAGGAGTACTACGACCACCAGCTGATCGGCCTGGACGTGGTGCTGCTCGACGGCACCCTCGTCGGTGAGCTGACCGAGGTCGTCCACCTGCCGTACCAGGACCTGCTCACGGTGGAGAAGGCCGACGGGACGGAGGTGCTGGTGCCCTTCGTCCGCCAGATCGTGCCGACCATCGACCTGGAGAACCAGCGCGCCGTGATCACCCCGCCGGTCGGCCTGATCGAACCCGAGCAGGCCGAGGTCGCCCGTGGCGCTTCCGCCGAGGGCGAGGAGGCTGAGGACACCGAGAGCGCTGAGGGTGTCGAGGGCGCCGAGGGTGTCGACGGCGCCGAGGGCGCGGCCGGTGCCGAGGGCGCGGAGGGGGCGAAGTGACGGTGGAGGAGGGCGTCGCGCAGGTCCAGAACGGGATGCGGATCGACGTCGTCTCGATCTTCCCCGAGTACCTGGAACCGCTGAACATCTCGCTGGTCGGCAAGGCCCGCTCCCGCGGTCAGCTGGACGTGCACGTCCACGACCTGCGCGAGTGGACCCACGACGTGCACCGGACGGTGGACGACAGCCCGTACGGCGGCGGCCCCGGCATGGTGATGAAGCCCGAGCCGTGGGGCGAGGCGCTGGACGCGGTGGTCGCCGGCGGGCCCGAGGGCCAGCTGCCGACGCTCGTCGTGCCCACCCCCAGCGGGCGGCCGTTCACGCAGGAACTCGCCCAGGAGCTGGCGAGCCGCCCCTGGCTGGCGTTCACCCCCGCCCGGTACGAGGGCATCGACCGGCGGGTCATCGAGGAGGCGGCCACCCGGATGCCGGTGGTCGAGGCCTCGATCGGCGACTACGTGCTGGCCGGCGGCGAGGTCGCCGTGCTGGTGATGGTCGAGGCGATCGCCCGGCTGCTGCCCGGGGTGCTCGGCAACGCCGAGTCCCACCGGGACGACTCCTTCGCGCCCGGCGCGATGGCCGACCTGCTGGAGGGCCCGGTCTACACCAAGCCCGCCGAGTGGCGCGGCCGGACCGTGCCGGACGTGCTGCTCAGCGGAAACCACGGCCGGATCGCCCGCTGGCGGCGGGAACAGGCCTTCGCCCGGACCCTGGTGAACCGCACCGACCTGGTCGAGCGCTGGCGCTACGGCGCCTTCGACAAGAAGGATCGGGAGGCGCTCAGCATCCTCGGCCTGGCCTGGGACGAGGAGCTCGGCCGATTTCGGTCCGTGGCCGTTGGTGTGGAAGAATAGGCCGCTGTTGTCTGTCGCTGGGCCCCCTTCGTAGGGGCCACGTGGACCGGCGCCCTCGCCACGGGGGGATCGTCGTCAGCCGATGCGGCCCGCAGCAAACCCCATTGTGACGAACTTCCGTGGGCGGCCCGTGGCGCCTGCGATGGAGAGCAACATGAGCAACAAGCTCGCTGCTGTCGACGCGGCCTCGCTGCGTAGCGACATTCCGGCCTTCCGCGCCGGTGACACCCTGAAGGTCCACGTCCGGGTCATCGAGGGCAACCGCTCCCGTGTCCAGGTCTTCCAGGGCGTCGTCATCCGCCGCCACGGCGCCGGCGTCGGTGAGACCTTCACCGTTCGCAAGGTCAGCTTCAACGTCGGCGTGGAGCGCACCTTCCCGGTGCACACCCCGGTCGTCGAGAAGATCGAGGTCGTGACCCGCGGTGCGGTTCGCCGCGCCAAGCTGTACTACCTGCGTGACCTCCGCGGCAAGGCCGCGAAGATCAAGGAGAAGCGCGACCGCTGATCCACCGTCCCCCGGCCTCGCCGGGGGATCGGATCGCTCCGAGGGGCCGGGCCACCGCACGGTAAGCTCAGCCCCCGATGAGCACGCACGAACCACCCGCGGACCGCGACGGCAGTCCCGCACCCACCGGTGCGGACTCGCTGCCGCGGTCCGCGGTCGTTTCCGGGGTCGTCCCGGGGCCCGGCGGGGAGGGATCCGGCCCCGGTGGGGATCCGCGGGCGGACGCCGGGGGTGCGCCGGAGGGCGAGGTCGCGTCCGAGGACGAGAACGCGCCAGAGGGTGAGAACGCGCCAGAGGGTGAGAGCGCACGGGGGGATGAGAGCGGACCGGGGGATGAGGAGCAGGGCCACTCGCGCTCGCGGGACCTGTTGCTGCTGGTGGGGATCTGCCTGCTGGCCCTGCTGCTGGTGAACGCCTTCGTCGCGCGCCCGTTCTCGGTGCCGTCCGGGTCGATGGAGGAGACCCTGCGTCCGGGCGACCGGCTGATCGCGAACCAACTCGCCTACGCCTTCGGCGGCCACCCCCAGCGGGGCGACGTCGTGGTCTTCGACGGGACGGGCTCCTTCCTGCCGGAGTCGGGCGGGCCGACCGGCTTCCGGGACGGGCTGAGCTCGCTCGGCCGGGACCTCGGGCTGGCCCCGGCCGGGAACACGGTCTACGTCAAACGGGTGATCGGCGTCGGCGGGGACCGGGTGACCAGCACCGGCCCGGGCGGGCCGATCACCGTCAACGGGGTGCCGATCGACGAGTCCTCCTACCTGGCCCCGGGGGACCAGCCGTCGAGTGTGGCTTTCGACGTGGTGGTGCCGACCGGCAAGCTCTGGGTGATGGGGGACCACCGCAGCGCCTCCCGCGACTCGCGCGACCACCTCGGCGAGCCCGGCGGCGGCTTCGTGCCCGAGAGCAGGGTGATCGGCCGGGCGGACTGGGTGGTCTACCCGTTCTCGCGCTTGACCGGCCTGGACCGGCCCGCGGCCTTCGCCGCGACTGCGGGAACGGGCGGTCATGGGGAGCAGGGGTAGCAGAGGCAGGGACCGGCTGGCGGACCGCCCGGGCCCGGAGCCGGACGCCGGCGGACCGGTCGGCGCCGGATCGGCAGGTGCCGGATCCGCGGATGCCGGATCGGCGAGTGCCGGATCCGTGAGTGCCGGATCTGACGGTGCCGGGCCAGGAGGCGCCTCCCCCGGGGGTGCGGGCCCGGCCGCGGTGCTGCCCGTCCGGGGCCGGGCCGATCGCCGCCGCAGCGCCCGACGCGCGGCCCGGCGGCGCAAGCGGTCGCTGCTGCGGGAGTTCCCGCTGATCATCGTGGTGGCGCTGCTGGTCGCGCTGGTGATGAAGACCTTCCTGCTCCAGGTGTTCGTGATCCCCTCCGGCTCGATGGAGCAGACCATCCAGGTGGGGGACCGGGTGCTGGTGGACAAGCTGACCCCCTGGTTCGGCAGCGAGCCGCAGCGCGGCGACGTGGTGGTGTTCAAGGATCCGGGCGGCTGGCTGGAGAGCGACCACAAGCCGTCCGACGACGGTCCGGTGCTGGGGGCGGCCAAGCAGGTCCTCACCTTCGTCGGGCTGCTGCCGTCGGACAGCGAGCAGGACTTGATCAAACGGGTCATCGGCGTCGGCGGGGACACCGTGGAGTGCTGCGACGCGCAGGGGCGGTTGAGCGTCAACGGCACGCCGGTGGACGAGCCGTACCTCGCGCCCGCCAACCCGCCGTCCCGGCAGCCCTTCAAGGTGCAGGTGCCGCAGGGTCGGCTCTGGGTCATGGGCGACCACCGGGACGTGTCCGCCGACTCCCGCTTCCACATGGGGAACCCGGGGCAGGGGACCATCCCGCTGAGCGGTGTGGTCGGCCGGGCCTTCATGAACGCCTGGCCGCTGGACCGCCTCCATCAACTTGACGTGCCGAGTTCACTCTCCTCGTTGGCGCGGGCTCCGCAGGCGCGCGGAACTGCGCCGGAATCCGTGGGCGTTGGGCCGGTTCCGATGGAACCTCCGCTCGTTATGGGTGTGTTGGGCATCTTTCCGGCCGTCGTTCGCCGGTCAGGGCGGCCGCCCGAGTGAGCCGGGCCGGGCGTCTCGCGGCCGGGCCGCGCGCGTGGGACCGCGAGCCGGATGCCTTGGAGTGATAGAGAAGTGCAGGTGCGGCCGGGAGGTCCCGGTCGTGCGTCGAGGCTGTGCTGGTGTCAGGGGAGCCCGTGATGGGCAGTCCCGAAGCGTCCATGGTCGTGGTGAGCGTGGTGCCCGCTGTGCGGCACTGTGAGCGCGGGCGCTCGGGCGTCCGCACAGCAGGGAGGAGACGTTGTGGGGGATGTGGTGATCGGCGCCCGCTCAGGTGCCGGCGAGCCCGAGGGCTCTGGCGGTCGAGCGGCCCGGTCCGCTGAGTCCGGTGCGTCCTCGGCCTCGGTCGAGGACGCGGCGGCCCAGACCGCCGACGAGCATGGCGACGGGACGGTGGGCCCCACCGGGGGCTCTTCGGAGTCCCACCGGCCCGACGCCGAGTCGGCGGACCAGTCGGAGTCGCAGGCCCCCGGCAAGCAGCGCAAGCAGCGTTCCTTCTGGAAGGAACTGCCGATCCTGGTCGGCATCGCGTTGGTCCTGGCGCTAGTGATCAAGACCTTCTTCGTTCAGGCCTTCTCCATTCCGTCGGAGTCGATGCAGAACACGTTGCAGGTCGGTGACCGTGTCCTGGTGGACAAGCTGACCCCCTGGTTCGGCGCGGAGCCCGAGCGCGGTGAGGTCGTGGTGTTCCACGACCCGGGCGGCTGGCTGAACGACGAGCCGACCCCGCAGAGCAGCAACTCCTTCGTCCGGGGCGTCCAGGACGTGCTCAGCTTCGTCGGTCTGATGCCGTCGGCCAACGAGAAGGACCTGATCAAGCGGGTCATCGCGGTCGGCGGGGACACCGTCGAGTGCCAGGGCACCGGGCCGGTGAAGGTCAACGGCGTCGCGCTCAACGAGCCGTACGTCTACCAGGGCAACACCCCCTGCGGTGACCACCCGTTCGACCCGGTGAAGGTGCCCAACGGCCGGATCTGGGTGATGGGCGACCACCGCGCCGACTCGCTGGACTCCCGCTTCCACATGGACCAGCCGGGTGGCGGCACCGTTCCGGTGGGCAACGTGATCGGGCGGGCCTTCGTCGTGGCCTGGCCGGTCGGTCACTGGTCGACGCTCTCGGTGCCGAACACCTTCGACCAGAAGGGCCTGGCGGCGGCCGCGCCTCTGGCGCCTCCCGTGGCCGGTGCGGTGGGCGCGGTCGCGCTGCTTCCGCTGGTGCGTCGGGTGCGGGAGCGGAGGGACGGCCGGAAGGACTCCTGAGCTCCACCGGGTTCTCCCCAGCCCTTGCGCGGGCCGTGGTACCGACGAGTAATCTGCTCGGACGTGCCACGGCCCGTCGGCTTTTATGCCGGTGCCCCCGGCGTGCCAGTGGTGTTCTCCGGTCGGCCAGAGGTGGACGGTTTCGATGAGCGGTGTCGTTGAGCAGACGGCCGACCACCCGGCTTCGCCCGCCCGTCCGGGCCGCCGGCCCGCAGCGGTGCTGCAGGGCGTCGCGCTCGCGCTCGGGCTGGTGCTGATGATCGGCGGCTTCGCCTTGATCGCGATCGACTACCGGCCGTACAGCATCCCGACCGCCTCGATGTCCCCCACGCTTCGGATCGGGGACACCGTGCTCGCCCGGAAGATCGGCGGCGGGGCCGTCGGCCGGGGGGACGTGGTGGTCTTCCGGGACCAGGACTGGGGTGGCGAGCTCATGGTCAAGCGCGTGGTCGCGGTCGGCGGGGACACCGTCGCGGCCACCGGCAACGACCACCGGCTGACGGTCGACGGACAGGTGGTGGAGGAGCCGTACCTCGCGGCGCAGGGCCCGCAAGGCTCCTCGTTCAGCGTCACGGTGCCGCCGGGGCGGCTGTTCCTGCTCGGCGACAACCGGCTGGGCTCGCTCGACTCCCGCACCCACCTGGAGGTCGACGGCGGGACCGTCCCGGCCGGTGCGGTGGAGGCCAGGGTCGAGGCCACCCTGATGCCGTTCGGCAGGACGGGCGACCTCGGCCGGACCGCGGCCTTCGACGGGCTTCCCGGACCGAAGGCCGGTGCGCCCGGGCCGCTGCAACCGGCCGCCTTCGCGACCGTTGCGGGCGCGGCGCTGATCCTCGTGACTTCGGCGGTGGGCGGGGTGGCGGGCCTGGCCCGCCGGCTCAGCCGGGGGCGCAGCTCCTGATCGCGGTCGTCGCGGCCCGGGCCGCTCTGCCGAACATCGCCCCGGACGGCGGCGCCGGGTGGCAGGATCGGTAGCGCCACCGACGCGAACGGAAGGAGCGTGGAGCGCTGCCATGACGGCACAACGGCGCAGGGCGGCGCGGATCCTGCTGCTGGACGGGCAGGACCGCATCCTTCTCTTCCTGGGCTCCGACCCGGCGACGCCGGGGGAGGCTTGGTGGTTCACGCCCGGCGGCGGCTTGGAGCCCGGGGAGGACGTGCGGGAGGCCGCCGCGCGGGAACTCGCGGAGGAGACCGGCCTGCGGGGTGTGGACCTGGGGCCCTTGGTGGCGTACGGCACGGTGTCGTTCTCCTTTCAGGGACGGCGTTACGAGCAGGATCAGTGGTTCCATCTGGCCCGGACCACGGAGACGGGTCTCGACCACTCGGGGATGGGCGAGGAGGAACACGCCCAACTGCTCGCGGCGCGCTGGTGGACGGTCGAGGAGCTGAGGGGGACCGCCGAGACGGTCTACCCGGTCGGATTGGCGGACTTCTTGGAGCGACTGCTGGCCGAGGGCCCGCCGGTCGCCCCGGTACGGCTCTGAGCGTGGGTGCGGTGGTCCACAATGGGTGGACGTGACAAGTTGAGGGGACGCCTGGATGAGTGCCGAAGATCTCGAGAAGTACGAGACCGAGATGGAGCTCAAGCTCTACCGGGAGTACCGGGACGTCGTCGGCCTGTTCAAGTACGTGATCGAGACCGAGCGACGGTTCTACCTCACCAATGACTACGAGTTGCAGGTGCACTCGGTGCAGGGCGAGGTCTTCTTCGAGGTGTCGATGGCGGATGCGTGGGTCTGGGACATGTACCGGCCGGCCCGGTTCGTCCGTAAGGTCCGGGTGCTGACCTTCAAGGACGTGAACATCGAGGAACTCGCGAAGAGCGATCTGGAGCTGCCCTCGGACGAGTCCGGCTTCGGGAACTGACGTTGGACCGCTCGGACCCGCGTTGTCCAGCGGAATTTCGCGCGATCGGGGCGTCTCACTCCTGCGGGTGACAAAAGTTATCCACAGGCCCGAGTTATCCACAGGGAAACGGAAATTCCCGGCCTCGCCGTGCGCGACGGGTGCAACCTCCACGTCGGAGGTGGTCACCGTGCAGAACACGATCACGCAGGACCAGGCCGTACCGGGTGCGGCCGTACTGGACCAGGCCTCAGCGGCCACAGCGGCCGGAGCCGTGCGGGACGGCACGAAGGACGGCACCGGGCCGGGCCCGGGTCGCAGTACCGGCGGTCGCAGTACCAACAACGGGCTCGGCCGCTACGGCGAGCGGGTCGCCGCCCGCCGTCTCACGGAGGCCGGGCTCCGCATCCTGGACCGCAACTGGCGCTGTGTCGAGGGCGAGTTGGACATCGTCGCCCTCGACGGCGACACCGTGGCGGTCTGCGAGGTGAAGACCCGCTCCGAGCGGGGCTTCCAACAACCCAGCGAGGCCATCGGCCAGGCCAAGGCCGCCCGGTTGCAACGCCTGGCGGAGCGCTGGATGGCCGAGCGCTGGCCCGGCCACTTCGCACGGCTGGCCGGTCCCGGGTACGACCCCGGGCCCACGGACCCGCACTGGCCGCCCGCTCCGCCCGGGGGCGTGCGGATCGACCTGGTGGCCGTGGTCAACCGGGCCCGGGGTGCGGCCCTGGTCGACCACCTGCGGGGGGTGGTCTGAGATGGCCTTCGCCCGTACCTGTTCCGTCGCGCTGGTCGGCGTCGACGGAGTGATCGTCGAGGTCCAGGCCGATCTGGAGCCCGGGGTGGCCGCGTTCACCCTGGTCGGCCTGCCCGACAAGGCGCTGTCCGAGGCCCGCGACCGGGTGCGCGCGGCCGTGGTCAACAGCGGTGAGGCCTGGCCGCAGCGCAAGCTGACCGTCGGGCTCAGCCCGGCCTCGGTACCCAAGAGCGGCAGTGGCTTCGACCTCGCGGTGGCCTGCGCCGTCCTGGCCGCGGCCGAACGGCTCGACCCCTCCTCCATCGCCGAGCTGCTGATCATCGGCGAACTGGGGCTGGACGGCCGGGTGCGGCCGGTCCGCGGGGTGCTGCCGTCGGTGCTGGCCGCGGCCGACGCGGGATACCAGCGGGTCGTGGTCGCGGAGCAGACCGCGCCCGAGGCCTCGCTCGTCCCGGGCGTGACCGTGATCGGCGTCCGCAGCCTGCGGCAGCTGGTCGCCGTCCTGACCGGCGCGTCCGCGCCGGAGGAGCCGCCCGACCCGATCGCCGGCCGGCCGGATCCGCTGATGGCCGGCCTGATGCTGCCCAGCGCCGGCGTCCGAGGGCTGGTCGACGACAAGGCGGCGCGCCTCGATCTGGCTGATGTGGCCGGACAGTACGAGGCCCGGCGCGCCCTGGAGATCGCCGCTGCCGGCGGTCACCACCTGTACCTCAAGGGCCCACCGGGCGCGGGCAAGACGATGCTGGCGGAGCGGCTGCCCTCGCTGCTCCCGCCACTGACCCAGAAGGAGGCTCTGGAGGTCACCGCCGTGCACTCGGTGGCCGGGCTGCTCCCGGTCGGGCGCCCGCTCATCGACACGGCGCCGTACTGCGCCCCGCACCACTCCACGACGATGCCGGCGATCGTCGGCGGCGGCAGCGGCCTGCCGAGACCGGGGGCGGTCTCGTTGGCCCACCGGGGCGTGCTGTTCCTGGACGAGGCGCCGGAGTTTCCGGTCCGGGTGCTCGACTCGCTGCGCCAGCCGCTGGAGTCGGGCGAGGTGGTGATCGCCCGCTCGGCCGGCTCACTCCGACTCCCGGCCAGGTTCCTGCTCTGCCTGGCCGCCAACCCCTGCCCGTGCGGCCGCCATTCACGGCGGGGTGAGGGGTGCGAGTGCACCCCTGCGATGGTCAGCCGCTACCAGGGGCGGCTCTCCGGGCCGCTGCTGGACCGGGTCGACCTCCAGGTCCAGGTCGCCCCGGTGACGAGGATCGAACTCATGGAGCGGGACATCACGGCGGAGAACACCGAGACCGTCGCGGCCCGGGTACTGGCCGCGCGGGAACGGGCAGCGGCCCGGCTGGCGACCACCCCGTGGCGGACCAACGCGGAAGTCCCGGGCCACGAGCTGCGGACCCGCTGGCAGCTCGCCCCCGGCGCACTGAACGATGTCGCCCGCCAGTTGGAGCGCGGGCTGCTGACCGCCCGGGGCCTGGACCGGGTGCTCCGGGTCGCCTGGACGGTTGCCGACCTCGCCGGTCGTGACCGGCCGGACCAGCGGGACGTCCGCACCGCACTGGTCCTGCGCACCGGCGTCGAGCAGGGGCTGCCGCTGGCCGAGCGGGTCTACGGCCGACTCGGTGGCATCCCGGCCCAGCGCGTCGGCCCGGTCGACGAGCCGCCCGAAGGGCAGAGCCGGTCGGGCCGGTGCGAGAAGCCCGATCGTCCCGATCGTCCCGACCCGGAGAGCCCTGACCCGGAGAGTCCTGGTCCGCCGGACCGCCCCGATGCCCTTGGCCGATCCACCCGGTCCGGCTCCGTCAAGCGGTCCGGGAAACGCGACCAGCATCCGGCGGACGAGGGCGGTGAGGCATGAACCCGATGATGACGCACCTTCAGCCGCCCAGCCGGGCAGAGTCCGAGTCCGGTCCCGATCCGGAGCGCCTCGCCCGCGCCGTGCTCAGCCGGCTGAGCGAGCCCGGGGACGCGGTGGTCGGCCGGTGGCTCGGTCAGCTCTCCGCAGTCGACGCCGTCCGGGCGATCCGTGACGGGACGGTGCCCGCACACCCCGGGCTGGACGGGCCCCGGTTGGCCGGCTACCAGGCGAGACTCCCCGGTCTGGACCCGGCCGAGGACCTTGAACGGGTACGAGCCGTCGGTGGACGCTTCATCATTCCGGGGGACACGGAATGGCCCAGCCAACTGGACGATCTGGGCGACGGGCGCCCGATCGGGCTCTGGACGACCGGCACGGGTTCGCTGAGGCTGCTCGCGCTCCGCTCGGTGGCGATGGTCGGCTCCCGAGCCTGCACGGCCTACGGCGCCCACGTCGCGGGGGAGCTGTCGGCCCAACTGGCCGAGCGAGGTTGGGTCGTGGTGTCCGGAGCCGCCTACGGGATCGACGCGGCCGCCCACCGAGGGGCGCTCTCCGTCGGCGGGATGACGATCGCGGTGCTCGCCTGTGGGGTCGACGTGGCCTACCCGAAAGGGAACGCCGAACTGATCCGGCGGATCGGCGCCCAGGGGCTGCTGGTCAGTGAACTCCCACCCGGGGAACACCCGAACCGCTTCCGCTTCGTGCTCCGCAACCGGGTCATCGCGGCGCTCACCCGGGGCACGGTGGTGGTCGAGGCGGCGATGCGCAGCGGCGCGCTGAGCACGGCCAGACGGGCGCGGGACCTCAACCGCCACACCATGGGCGTCGCCGGCCCGGTGACCTCGGAACTCTCGGCCGGGGTGCACGCCCTGATCCGCAGCGGCGGCGCCACGCTGGTCACCGACTCCGCCGAGATCGCCGAACTGATCGGGGCGATCGGGGACGACCTGGCGCCGCAGCGCAGCGGCCCGGTCCTGCCCCGGGATCTGCTGGAGCCGGCGGTGGCCCGGGTGCTGGAGGCCGTCCCGGCGACGGCGGAGGGCGCGCCGATCGAGCGGTTGGCCCGGCAGTCCGGACTCCCGCCGGACGAAGTGCTGCAGCGGCTCTACGAGTTGGGCTCGCTCGGTTACGTCGAGCGGCACGGCGCGCACTGGCGCCTGGTGCGGAGGAGGTGACGGTCGGGACGAAGCGCACATCCGTGTCGTGGGGAGGGGTCGCGGGGAGGGAGTGTCGGAATCGCCCGGTTGACCTGCTGATCCGGTTCGTCCGTTCGCGTGCCCGGATCCGGTGACGTGAACGCCACCGGATCGGGGGACGACCGAGTGGCGGTAGCGCATTGCAGCGAGTCGGTCACGCTACGCTCCACATGCCTTCCCTATCAGCACATGACTCGGCAGAACGGCGCAGACCAACGCATGCCCACACACATTCCCGGACACAGAGTGACCGGTGGCGCCCGGTCCTCGGGAGGGCCGCGGACCGAGCGGCGCCCCGTGACTGAGTTCCCGCCCAAGGCGACGGGGACAATGGGGGGCCTGTCGCGCCAGGGCGGCCGGCCGACGGCGGTGCCGGGCCAGCCCGCCGACGCGGTCGGCGCCGCCACCGGCGACGGCGCAGCCCGCCCGATCGCTGCCGGTGCCCTGCCGCCGGACGGCACCCCCCCGCCCGGCCCGGAGCAGGGGTCGGGCGGTCAGGGCCCCGGAGCCCAGGGGCGCACCGCGCTCGAAGAGCTCTGGCGCTCCTACAAGGAGACCGGCGACCAGCGGCTGCGCGAGCAGCTGATCCTGCACTACTCGCCGCTCGTCAAATACGTGGCGGGGCGGGTCGGGGTCGGCCTGCCCTCCAACGTCGAGCAGGCCGACTTCGTCTCCTCGGGGGTCTTCGGGCTGATCGATGCGATCGAGAAGTTCGACATCGACCGCGCCATCAAGTTCGAGACCTACGCGATCAGCCGGATCCGCGGCGCGATCATCGACGAACTGCGTGCCCTGGACTGGATCCCGCGCTCGGTGCGGCAGAAGGCGAAGGCCGTCGAGCGGACGTACGCGACGCTGGAGGCCCGGCTGCGCCGTACGCCGCACGAGCCCGAGGTCGCGGCCGAGATGGGCATCGCGATCGAGGATCTGCACGCGATCTTCAGCCAGCTGTCCCTGGCCAACGTGGTGGCCCTGGACGAACTGCTGCACCCGGTGGGGGAGGGCGGCGACCGGCTGAGCCTGATGGACACCCTGGTGGACCACGGTGCCGACAACCCGGTCGAGGTGGCCGAGGACCGCGAGCTGCGCAGGCTGCTGGCCCAGGCGGTCAACACCCTCCCCGAGCGGGAGAAGACCGTGGTGACGCTCTACTACTACGAGGGCCTCACCCTCGCCGAGATCGGCCAGGTGCTGGGGGTGACGGAGAGCCGGGTGAGCCAGATCCACACCAAGTCCGTCCTCCAGCTGCGCGCCAAGCTGTCGGACATCCGGTAGCGCGGTCCGGGACCGTCCCGTCCCGGCCGACCTCCGGGTCGCGACCCCGGCCACGTTGCAGGTCCGCGCCTGCCCGGCCGCATCCTCGGGCCGCACCTGCCCGGCCGCACCGGCCCGGCCGTAACCCTGGGCCGTTACTCCGGGCCGGATCCCCGGGTTGCGCGCCCGCTCGCACGCCTCGCCGCGCGCCTGCGCGCTCTCGCTCCCCGCTCAAATGCGCGGCGCCGTACCGGCCGCAGGTAGGGCTCCGTACAGTGGGAGCGTGCCGAAGATCCGAGCGGCCACGGTGGCCGAGCATCGCCAGCTGCAGCGTGCAGCCCTCCTTGACGCTGCCCGCACCCTGCTCACGGAGGGCGGCATGGAGGCGCTGACCTTCCCCGCGCTCGCTGCGCGCACCTCCCTGGCGCGCTCCTCGGTCTACGAGTACTTCCGCTCCCGGGCCGCCGTGGTCGAGGCGCTCTGCGAGGTGGACTTCCCGCTCTGGGCGGCCGAGATCGAGGCCGGGATGGAGAGCTGCGACAGCGCGGCCGACCGGATCGAGGCGTATGTCCGTGGCCAGCTGGCGTTGGCCGCAGACCCGCGCCACCGGGCGGTGGTGGCGATCTCCGCGCTCGAACTCGACGAGGCCGCGCGCGAGCGCATCCGGGCGGCGCACGGCAAGCTGGTCGGCCTGGTCGTCCGGGCCCTGGAGGATCTCGGTCACGCGCAGCCCCGGCTCGCTGCGGCGTTGCTCCAAGGGGTCGTGGAGGCGGCCGTGCGCCGGGCCGAGCAAGTGGCCGCGGGGGAGCGTGCCGGGTGCGCGGCCGAGCGCCCCGAGCTGATCGCGGACGCCGCCGTGGCCATGGCCCTGCACGGCCTCGACCGGGCCTGAGCCGCCGTCCGGCCCGGTTCGTTTGGTTCGTTCGGTTCATCTGAATTCATCAGGTGCGCCCGGCGCCGCCCAGCGGCAGCAGCCGCGCCGCTCCCGCGCCGAACAGGGCCAGCGGGTCGAGGTAGCGCCCGCCGCGCAGCAGCCCCCAGTGCAGGCAGTCCCGTGCTGGGCAGTGCCGTCTGTCGGGGGCGAGCCGTCCGATCACCTGTCCGGCGGGTACCTCGGTGCCGACCGGGGCGGTGCCGGCGACCGGCAGGTAGGTGGTCCGCAAGGGGGGTGACCCCGAGCCGGGGTGGGTGACGGTCACCACCGGGCGCCCCGCCACCAGCCCGGAGAACGTGACCACCCCGGCGGCAGCCGCCCGCACCTCCGCCCCGGGCGCGGCGGCGAGGTCCACTCCCCGGTGTCCGGCGGCCCATGGCGTGGCCGGTGGCTCGAACCGCCCGAGCACCCCGCCGGGCCCGCCCACCGGCCAGGCCCGCGCACCGCCCGAACCGGTCCGGCCGGTCTCGCCAGTACCTCCGCCGCCCCCGCCGAGAGTGGCGCCCCGCACCGCACCGCCCGAGACCAGCAGCACCAGCGCCGCCAGTACGGCGACCAGCCCCCGCAGCACACCAAACGAGCCCAGCCTCAACCGACCCAGCCCCAATCGGTCAAGCCTCAACCGGTCCGGCCCCGAGCAGGCCGGACCGACGGCGGGCGGAGCCGGGCATTCGGCGCGAGCAGTCATGCCCCGAGGCTTGCTGCGCGGCCGCCCCGGCGCCACCCACTTCCGGACTCCTGTGGACAAACCGCCCTCGTGGCCTGATCCCGTCCCTCCAGCGGGTGTACGGATGCCGCCATCCGGTGTACAAGCACCGCAGCAGCAGCACTCCCAAGGCCCGGCCGCCCCGCCCCCGCCCCGCCTCGGCCCCGCCTCCGCCCAGCTCCCGCCAGCGCGGACCCGCCCGTCCAGGGCCTCCGTCAGTCGCGGAGTCGCCCGCCCCGCGGCGCTTCCCGTACACTTCACACGCGACCCGGTCCGCCGGGTCGACTTCGCACGCCCCGCCACCGGTGGACGGACGCGGCCCGGCCGCTGCCCCCGCCAGGTGCGAGTGCCGCTCGGTCCGCCGAGCCCGCCTGGTCCCCGGACCGTGCGGGTTCAAGCGGCTCGGCACGTTCGGGGCGTCAGGCGTGGCTGTCACCTGGCTGCCACGGACAAACCGAGCCTGACCCGGCCGGACGCACCGCGCGAGCGGGGAGCGCCACCGCGCGAACCCGCCGTCCGTTGCGCGACCGCCGGGCCGTAACACCTGAGGAGCACGGCTATGGCCGTCGTCACGATGCGGGAGCTGCTGGAGAGCGGCGTCCACTTCGGTCACCAGACCCGCCGTTGGAACCCGAAGATGAAGCGCTTCATCATCACGGAGCGCAACGGCATCTACATCATCGACCTCCTGCAGTCGCTGAACTACATCGACCGCGCCTTCGAGTTCATCAAGGAGACCGTTGCCCACGGCGGCAGCGTCCTCTTCGTCGGCACGAAGAAGCAGGCCCAGGAGGCCATCGCCGAGCAGGCCACCCGCGTGGGCATGCCCTACGTGAACCAGCGCTGGCTCGGCGGCATGCTGACCAACTTCTCGACCGTCTACAAGCGCCTGCAGCGCCTGAAGGAGCTCGGCGAGCTGGACTTCTCGGACGTGGCCGGTTCCGGCCTCACCAAGAAGGAGCTCCTGGTCCTCCAGCGCGAGCACGACAAGCTGGAGAAGACCCTCGGCGGTATCCGCGACATGCAGCGCGTTCCCAGCGCCGTGTGGATCGTGGACACCAAGAAGGAGCACATCGCGGTCGGCGAGGCCCGGAAGCTCAACATCCCGGTCGTCGCCATCCTCGACACCAACTGTGACCCCGACGAGGTCGACTACAAGATCCCGGGCAACGACGACGCGATCCGCTCCGTCACCCTGCTGACCCGCGTGATCGCCGACGCCGTGGCCGAGGGTCTGAAGTCCCGCGCCGGTGTCGCCAAGGGCGACGTCAAGGCCGAGCCGGGCGCCGACCAGCCGCTGGCCGACTGGGAGAAGGACCTCATCGAGGGCGAGAAGAAGGCCGAGGAGGCCCCCGCCGCCGCCGAGGCTGAGGCCGTCGAGGCCCCCGCCGCCGAGGCTGAGGCCGTCGAGGCCCCCGCCGCTGAGGCTGAGGCCACCGAGGCGCCGGCCGAGCAGGCCTGACGTACCAAGGGTGAGGGGCACCCGCCGGTACGACACCGGTAGGTGCCCCTCTCTCCCGCGCCGGGACCGAATCATCGGTCCCGGCGTCTCCCCACGCAGACACGCGAGACGCGAGAAGAGATTCACACCATGGCGAACTTCACCGCCGCGGACGTCAAGAAGCTCCGTGAGCTCACCGGCGCCGGCATGATGGACTGCAAGAAGGCCCTGGACGAGGCCGAGGGCAACGTCGAGAAGGCCGTCGAGCTCCTGCGCATCAAGGGCCAGAAGGGCGTTGCCAAGCGCGAGGGCCGTGACGCCTCCAACGGCGCCGTCGCCGCGCTGATCGCCGAGGACAAGAAGTCCGGCGTTCTGGTCGAGCTGAACTGCGAGACCGACTTCGTCGCCAAGGGTGACAACTTCGTCAAGGTCGCCGACGCGATCGCGGCTCACGTGGCCAAGACCGCCCCGGCCGACCTGGATGCCGCCCTGGCGTCCGAGATCGAGGCCGGCAAGACCGTCCAGCAGTTCGTCGACGAGGCCAACGCGACCCTGGGCGAGAAGATCGTCTTCCGTCGCTTCGCCCAGTTCGACGGTGACGGCTTCGTCGCGGTCTACCTGCACAAGACCAGCCCCGACCTGCCGCCGGCCGTCGGCGTCCTGGTCGAGCTGGACAAGGAGAACGCCGAGGTCGCGAAGGACGTCGCGCAGCACATCGCCGCGTTCGCGCCGAAGTTCCTGTCCCGCGAGGAGATCCCGGCCGAGGACCTCGAGAACGAGCGCCGCGTCGCCGAGGCCACCGCGCGTGAGGAGGGCAAGCCCGAGGCTGCCCTGCCGAAGATCGTCGAGGGTCGCGTCACCGGCTTCGTCAAGGAGAACTCCGTCCTGGAGCAGGCCTTCGCGAAGGACAACAAGAAGACCGTCGCCAAGGTCCTCGAGGAGAACGGCGTCGCCCTCAAGCGCTTCGCCCGCTTCCGCGTCGGCGCCTGAGCCACGTTCCACCTGGTCCCCGGCACCCTTACGCTGGGAACCGCCCCCGCCCGTTGACCAGGGCGGGCGGAACGCCGAACGGGCTCACCCAGTGCCAACCGTCCACGGGCGGGCCGCGTCGGCACCATGAACGACGAGGAGGCCATTGCCGTGCAGGACACCGAACCGGTTCCCGCGGCAGTGGCCTCCTCTCGCGTACGCGCAGGCCGGGCATCCGCACACCCGCGCCTGTGAGCCAGTAGGTGCAAAAAGGAGAAGTCCATGCAGGAGACGCAGGAGACCGCGCAGGACCCCAAGGCCGGCTCGCGCCGCCGGGTGCTGCTCAAGCTGTCCGGTGAAGCCTTTGCCGGTGGTGGCGGACTCGGCGTCGACCCGGACGTCGTGCACGCGATCGCCCGGGAGATCGCCACCGTCGTCCGTGCCGGTACCGAGGTCGCGGTGGTCATCGGCGGCGGCAACTTCTTCCGGGGCGCCGAGCTGCAGGTCCGCGGCATGGACCGGGCGCGCTCCGACTACATGGGCATGCTCGGCACCGTGATGAACTGCCTGGCGCTGCAGGACTTCCTGGTCAAGGAAGGCATCGAGACCCGGGTCCAGACCGCGATCACCATGGGCCAGGTCGCCGAACCGTACCTGCCGCTGCGGGCCGTCCGGCACCTGGAGAAGGGCCGTGTGGTGATCTTCGGCGCCGGTATGGGCATGCCGTACTTCTCGACCGACACCACCGCCGTCCAGCGGGCCCTGGAGATCCACGCCGACGTCCTGCTGATGGGCAAGAACGGCGTGGACGGCGTCTACGACTCGGACCCCCGGACCAACCCGGACGCGGTGAAGTTCGACGCGCTGGAGTACTCCGAGGTCATCGCGCGCGACCTCAAGGTCGCCGACCTCACCGCGATCACGCTGTGCAAGGACAACAACCTCCCGATGCTGGTCTTCGAGCTGCTGGCGGAGGGCAATATCGCGCGCGCGGTGAAGAGTGAGAAGATCGGCACACTCATCAGCCAGGATTCTGTCCGGGCCTGAGCAGCAATCAGCCGTACGGGACGGCGCCGTCGCCGTGACCGGCCTCGACGCCGACACCGGTCGGGACAATCGCAGATGAACCGGACAGGGAGATCACAGTGATCGAAGAGACCCTCCTCGAAGCCGAGGAGAAGATGGAGAAGGCCGTCGCCGTCGCCAAGGACGACTTCGCCGCCATCCGCACCGGCCGTGCCCACCCGGCGATGTTCGCCAAGATCGTCGCCGAGTACTACGGCACCGTGACGCCGATCAACCAGCTGGCCTCGTTCTCGGTGCCGGAGCCCCGGATGGCGGTCGTCTCGCCGTTCGACAAGACCGCGCTGAAGGCGATCGAGCAGGCGATCCGCGACTCCGACCTGGGCGTCAACCCGTCCAACGACGGCTCCCTCATCCGGGTGGTGCTGCCCGAGCTGACCGAGGAGCGCCGCCGGGAGTTCATCAAGGTGGCCCGGGGCAAGGGCGAGGACGCGAAGGTCTCGATCCGCGCGGTGCGCCGCAAGGCCAAGGACGCCATCGACAAGCTGGTCAAGGACGGCGAGGTCGGCGAGGACGACGGCCGCCGCGCCGAGAAGGAGCTCGACGACACCACGGCCAAGTACGTGGCCGCCGTCGACGAGCTGCTGAAGCACAAGGAAGCCGAGCTGCTCGAAGTCTGATGAACGACGCCCCTGACGCCCCTGGCTACTGGGGCCCGTCCGACCAGCAGTTCCAGCCCTACCGCCCGGTGCCGCAGCCCCGGCCGCAGGCTCCTCTGCAGCAGGCGCACCCGGCGCCGGGGTACGGCGAGTACCCGGCGCCGCCGCAGGCCCAGGGCTACCCCGGTCACCCGGGCGGCCGGGCGGCCTACCCGGGTGCGCCGGGCGGCGCGCCGGGTGGCCCCGGCCACCGTTCGGATCACTCGCAGCAGCCTCCGGTGTACTGGGGCGGCGACGCGGAGGAGACTCAGGTCATGCCTCCCGTACCGGCGGGCCCCGGCCCGTTCCCCGGCGTGCCGGACCAGGGCCCGCCGGCGGGCTCCGGTCGGCCGGGTGACCCCGCCGCCGGTCAGTCCCGGGAGGCCGGTCGGCTGAGCGGCCCGCTGTTCCGGGACGACCGGTCCGAGGCGGCGGTGCCGGGCGTGACGGAGACGGTCGTGCTGCGCGCGATAACCGATGACGCCACCCCCGGCCGCGGCGCCCCGCCGCGCCCCGGGGCCCCGGTGCCTCCTGCGCCGCCGTCGACCTACCCGGCGGCCGGGCAGCCCCACTTCGTGCCGTCGTCCCATCCAGGGCAGGAGACACCCGTGGCCGCCCAGTCCGCCCCGCAGCCGCAGCCGCGCAAGCAGCGCGGTGGCCGTAACCTCCAGGCCGCGATAGGCGTGGGGGTCGGTCTCGGTGTGGTGATCATCGCCTCGCTGTTCGTGGTGAAGGCGCTGTTCCTGTTCGTCGTGATGGCCGCGGTGTCGGTCGGTATCTGGGAGCTGACCAGCCGGCTCGCCGAGCGCAAGCAGATCAAGGCGCCGCTGGTGCCGCTGGTCGCAGGCGGCATCGCCATGATCGCCACCGGCTACTGGGCCGGGGTGCAGTGGGCCGCGGCCTCGCTCGCGCTGACCGGGCTGGCGGTGATGGTCTGGCGGATGGCCGAGCCGCCGGAGGATTACCTGCGGGACATAACGGCCGGGGTGTTCACCGCCTTCTACGTGCCGTTCCTGGCCAGCTTCGTGGCGTTGATGCTGGCGGCCGACGACGGCCCCCAGCGGATCGTGCTGTTCCTGATCGTCACGATCTGCAGCGACACGGGCGCCTACGCCGTGGGCTACAAGTTCGGCAAGACCAAGCTCGCCCCGACGATCAGCCCCGGCAAGACCCGTGAGGGCCTGGCCGGCGGCATCGGCCTGTCGATGCTGGCGGGCGCCGTGCTGATGGAGCTGATCATCGACGGCGGCAGCTGGTGGCAGGGCCTGATCCTCGGCGGCTGCGCGGCGGTCACCGCGACCCTGGGCGACCTGGGCGAGTCGATGATCAAGCGAGACCTCGGCATCAAGGACATGGGCACGCTGCTGCCCGGCCACGGCGGCATCATGGACCGGCTGGACTCGCTCCTGCCGACCGCCCCGGTGGTCTGGCTGCTGCTGGCGGCCTTCGTCGGCAGCTAGGGCCTCGTCCGGCCGTAGGACGCCTCAGAACCTGTCCTCCGGCCGCGAGTGGTGGAAGGGCCCCGGACGCCTGCGCGTCCGGGGCCCTCGCACGTCCTGGCCTGCTCCCGGCGTCTGCGACACTGGATGAACCATGCCTAAGCCCGGAGAACTCACCTTTGTCGCGCCGCGCGGCGCCAAGCCCCCGCGACACCTCGCCGACCTGAGCCCCGCCGAGCGCAAGGAGGCCGTCGCCGAGCTGGGCGAGCAGCCGTTCCGCGCCAAGCAGCTCTCCAACCACTACTTCGGCCGGATGTCGAACGACCCGGAGGGCTGGACGGACATCCCCGCCGCCAGCCGGGAGAAGCTCACCGGGAGCCTGCTGCCGGAGCTGATGTCGGTCGTGCGGCACGTGTCCTGCGACGACGACACCACCCGCAAGACGCTCTGGAAGCTCTTCGACGGCACGCTCGTCGAGTCGGTGCTGATGCGCTACCCGGACCGGGTCACCATGTGCATCAGCTCGCAGGCGGGCTGCGGCATGAACTGCCCCTTCTGCGCGACCGGCCAGGCCGGGCTGACCCGCAACCTGTCCACCGCCGAGATCGTCGAGCAGATCGCCGCCGGGATGCGCGCGCTCAAGGCCGGCGAGATCCCCGGCGGCGAGGCGCGGCTGTCGAACGTGGTCTTCATGGGCATGGGCGAGCCGCTGGCCAACTACAACCGGGTGCTGGCCGCGATCCGCCGGCTGACCGACCCGGCACCGGACGGTTTCGGCCTGTCCCAGCGCGGTGTCACGGTGTCGACCGTCGGCCTGGTCCCGGCGATGAACCGGCTGGCCGACGAGGGCCTCAGCTGCCGCCTGGCGCTGTCGCTGCACGCCCCGGACGACGAGCTGCGCGACGAGCTGGTGCCGGTGAACACCCGCTGGAAGGTCGCCGAGGTGCTGGACGCCGCGTGGAACTACGCGGAGAAGTCCGGCCGGCGGATCTCCATCGAGTACGCGCTGATCAAGGACATCAACGACCAGGCGTGGCGGGCGGACCTGCTCGGCCGGCTGATCAAGAACCACCGGGTGCACGTCAACCTGATCCCGCTGAACCCGACGCCGGGCTCCAAGTGGACCGCCTCCCGGCCCGAGGACGAGCGCGAGTTCGTCCGTCGGCTCCAGTCGCACGGGGTGCCGACGACCGTCCGCGACACTCGGGGCCAGGAGATCGACGGCGCCTGCGGTCAGCTCGCCGCGGCGGGCTGAGCCGGCGGGTCAAGGCAAACCGGGAGGTCGGCGCCAGCCGCAGGTCAGCGCAGGCCGGCGGCCGCCAGTGCGGCGGTCGCCCCGCCGGTCACCAGCAGCGTGGTGCCCACCGCCAGGGTGCGCAGCGCGACCGCGCCGAACAGCAGCCGGGGCGAGGTGCCGAGGCGCAGCAGCACGTCGGTGACGTCCCGGCGGTCGGTGCGGACCTCGGCCAGCCGGGTGACCACGGCGGCGGCCGCGCAGCCGAGCACCAGGCAGGCCTCGACGGCGGGCAGCGCGTCGGCGCTGTCGGGCGTGCCGATCCAGTAGCGGATGGTGGTGAGCACCAGCGCGAGGGCGAGGGTGAGCACGGCCAGCGGCGGGCCGAGGCGGCGGGCCTGGGCGGTGAGTCCGCGGCCGGCCAGCAGCCGCAGCGGGGTGGGCCGGCCGAGCGCGAGCAGCCGCCCGGTCCAGGACAGCAACGGGCCGGTGAGCAGGGCGAGTCCGACCGCGCTGGCGGCCCAGCCGCCGAGTGCGGCGGTGCTGGTGCTGCCGAGCCCGGCGGGCAGGTGGATCGGCCGGCCGTCGGCGGCGGCGCCGGGCCGCAGGGCGATGAGTTCGAGGGCGAGGCCGATCACGGCGAGCCCGACGGGCAGGGCGACCCGCAGGGCGCCGAAGCCGGTGCCGCCGCGGGTGCGGGTGCGGCCGCCGGGCAGGTACTCGGTGGGCGGGACGGCGCAGGCGGCGGCGATCCCGGCGGTGAGCGGGACCAGGGCGAGCAGGGCGACCGGCGCGACGGCCGGCAGCGGTACGCCCATGCCGAGGTCGGGGGCGAGCGCGGGCCCGGCGATGTCGTTGCGCAGGACCAGGAAGACCAGCAGGGTGAGCACGCTGCCGAGGGTGCAGGCGAGCACGACCTCACCGGCGATCAGGGTGCGGATCCGGCCGGAGCCGGCTCCGGCGGCGCGCAGGCCGGTGATCCGTTCGGGCCGCTGGGCGGGTACGGCGCGGGCGGTGACGGCCGCGAACCAGGCGACGGCGGCGAGCGGGGGCAGGCACCAGAGCAGTCGCACCAGCGCGTCCTCGCCGCCGAGCGGGTCGCTCATCGCCCGGCCGAGGGAGCGCAGCAGGAAGGCGGAGACCACGGCGGCGGCCAGCACGGTGAGCAGCCAGCGGCCGAGGTCGGGCACCCGGTAGCCCCGGGCCAGACGGAGATAGAACACGTCGACTCTTTCAGCGGCTCGGCGTCGTCAGCGGCGGGTGCCCGAGACGGCGGACGCGCCGGCCGCGCCCGGGACGGCGTGCCCGCGCGGGACGGGGGCGGCGGGGGCGGTGAGCCGTCCGTCGACGAGGGCGACGGCGCGGTCCGCGAACCGGACGAGCTCGGGGTCGTGAGTGGCCAGGACGAGGGTGAGCTGGTGCGACCGGGCCGCGCTGGTCAGTATCCGCAGGACCTGGTCGGCGGCCTCGCGGTGGAGCGGGGCGGTGGGGTCGTCGGCGAAGACGACGGGCGGCAGCGGGGCGAGGGCGCGGGCGACGGCGATCCGCTGGCGCTGGCTCTGGAGCAGCCGGTCGGGGCGCTGCCGGGCGACCTCGCCGACGTCGAGGCGTTCCAGCCATTCGTCGGCGGCGGTGTAGGCGGCCTTGTTGCCGGCGCCGGCGAGCAGCAGCGGCAGGGCGACGTTCTCCCGGGCGGTCAGTTCGGGCACCAGGTGGGGTTCGGAGCCGACGAAGCCGAAGCGGTCGCGGCGCAGCCGTTCGCGCCCGGCCCGGCCGAGGGTGTGGACGGGCGCGCTGTTGAACCAGACCTCGCCCTCGTCGACGGTGAGGAGGGCGGAGAGGCAGCCGAGGAGGGTGCTCTTGCCGGAGCCGCGCGGGCCGGTGACGGCGAGCACTTCGCCCTCGCGGACGCCGATCGAGATGCCCCGCAGGGCGGGGGTGCCGTGATGGGACTTGACGATCCCCCGGGCCCACAGCACGTCGTTGTCAGGCGGTGCCGCTGACATGAGGTTCCATCCTGGGTGGCCGCAGGGATATGACAGTCGTCAGATTAGAACGACTGGGGCCTGGTGCGGTTGCGGCGCTCTGGTCCATCGCGGGCAAATCACCCGCAATCAGGCATGTTTGATCGGCCGGCAGCGCCGGAAAAACGCCGAAGGGCGGTCCCGGGGGAGTGGGACCGCCCTTCGGCGGAGGGCGGGGAAGGAGGATCAGGGGGTCAGATCTTCGCCCACGCGTCGGTGAGGCTGGTCCGCAGGATCTGCTCGATCTCGTCGAAGGTCGACTGGTTGGAGATCAGCGGCGGGGCCAGCTGGATGACCGGGTCGCCACGGTCGTCGGCGCGGCAGTACAGGCCGTTGTCGAAGAGGGCCTTCGACAGGAAGCCGTAGAGGACGCGCTCGACCTCGTCGTCGTTGAACGACTCCTTGGTGACCTTGTCCTTCACGAGCTCGATGCCGTAGAAGTACCCGTTGCCGCGGACGTCGCCGACGATCGGCAGGTCGCGCAGCTTGTTCAGGGTGCCCAGGAACGCGGCCTCGTTGTCGAGGACGTGCTGGTTCAGGCCCTCGCGCTCGAAGATGTCGAGGTTGGCCAGCGCCACCGCGGAGGAGACCGGGTGGCCGCCGAAGGTGTAGCCGTGCAGGAAGGTGTTGTCACCCTTGTAGAACGGCTCGGCGAGGCGGTCCGAGATGATCGTGGCGCCGATCGGGGAGTAGCCCGAGGTCATGCCCTTGGCGCAGGTGATCATGTCGGGCTGGTAGCCGAACTTGTCGGCGCCGAACATGGTGCCCAGACGGCCGAAGGCACAGATGACCTCGTCCGAGACCAGCAGCACGTCGTGGCGGTCGCAGATCTCGCGCAGGCGCTGGAAGTACCCGGGCGGCGGCGGGAAGCAGCCACCGGCGTTCTGCACCGGCTCGACGAAGACGGCGGCGACGGTCTCGGCGCCCTCGTTGAGGATGGCCACCTCGATCTCGTCGGCGCACCAGCGGCCGTAGGCCTCGGGGTCGACCGTGCCGTCCGGGCCTTCGAGGAAGGCGGGGGCGCGGTAGATGTTGGTGTTCGGGGCCTTGTGGGTGCCCGGCACCAGCGGCTCGAACGGGGCCTTCAGGCCCGGCAGGCCGGTGATCGACAGGGCGCCCTGCGGGGTGCCGTGGTAGGCGACGGCGCGCGAGATGACCTTGTACTTGGTCGGCTTGCCGGTCAGCTTGAAGTACTGCTTGGCGAGCTTCCAGGCGGTCTCGACGGCCTCGCCGCCACCGGTGGAGAAGAAGACCTTGTTCAGGTCGCCCGGGGCGTAGTTGGCCAGGCGCTCGGCCAGCTCGACGGCCTTCGGGTGGGCGTAGCTCCACACCGGGAAGAAGGCGAGCTCCTTGGCCTGCTTGGCGGCGGCCTCGGCCAGCTCCTCGCGGCCGTGGCCGGCCTGGACGACGAACAGGCCGGCGAGGCCGTCGAGGTACTTGCGTCCCTTGTCGTCCCAGACGTAGGTGCCTTCGCCCTTGACGATCGTCGGCACGGGGGAGTTCTCGTACGACGACATGCGGGTGAAGTGCATCCACAGGTGGTCGTAGGCGGTCTTGGAAAGGTCCTTCTGCGCCGGGTCGGCTGTCATCGGGTGCCCCAGGTGTAGGTCTGTTTCCGGAGCTTCAGGTAGACGAAGCTCTCGGTGCTCCGCACGCCGGGAAGCGCGCGGATGCGCTTGTTGATCAGTTCGAGCAGGTGCTCGTCGTCCTCGCAGACCAGTTCGGCCAGGAGGTCGAACGAGCCTGCGGTGCAGACGACGTAGTCGACCTCGTCGAGGGCGGCCAGCGCGTCGGCGACGGGCTCGATGTCGCCCTCGACCCGGATGCCGACCATCGCCTGGCGGGTGAAGCCGACGGTGAGCGGGTCCGTGACGGCGACGATCTGCATCACGCCCTGGTCGAGCAGCTTCTGGACGCGCTGGCGCACGGCCGCCTCGGACAGGCCGACGGCCTTGCCGATGGCGGCGTACGGGCGGCGTCCGTCCTCCTGGAGCTGCTCGATGATCGCCTTGGAGGCGGCATCGAGGGGAACGCTCGCGTTCCGGTCGCGGTTGGCCACGCCGCCACTGTGCCTGATCGTTCCCCTGTTCGCAAGCGAGGAATCTGCTGATTTCGTCGCAATCTTGGAATCCGCGTACGGATTTCATCGCCTACGCGCACCGCACCTGTCGATACCGGCAGTCATGCGGCTACCCTGGCACGGTACGCGCGCAGCCCCGCAGCGCAGCGCGCGTTCCCCCAAACCAGTGGACCGCGCCGTCCAGGGCCCGGCCACCCGACACCCTTCGTGCGCCGGACCCGCCGACGTACCATGGCGCCGGAATCTGCAACGCCGCAGGCCCAGACCGAGGAGAGACCCCGTGAGCGACCTTCGCACGCTGCGCAACTACATCAACGGTGAGTTCGTCGACGCGGCGGACGGCCGCACGCTCGACATCGTCGACCCCACCACCGGTGAGGCCTACGCGACGTCCCCGCTGTCCGGTGCCTCCGATGTGGACGCCGCGATGGCCTCGGCCGCTGCCGCCTTCCCGGTCTGGCGCGACGCCACCCCGAGCACCCGCCAGAAGCTGCTGCTCAAGATCGCCGATGCGGTCGAGGCCCGGGCCGACGAGCTCGTCGACGCGGAGGTCCGCAACACGGGCAAGCCGCGCGGGCTGACCCTCTCGGAGGAGATCGGTCCGATGGTGGACCAGATCCGCTTCTTCGCCGGTGCCGCCCGCATGCTGGAGGGCAAGGCCGCCGGGGAGTACATGGACGGGATGACCTCGATCGTCCGCCGCGAGCCGGTCGGCGTCTGTGCCCAGGTCGCGCCGTGGAACTACCCGATGATGATGGCCGTCTGGAAGTTCGCCCCGGCCATCGCCGCGGGCAACACCGTCGTCCTGAAGCCCTCGGACACCACCCCGGCCTCCACCGTCCTGCTCGCCGAGATCATCGGCGGCGTGCTGAAGGACCTGGAGCTGCCGGCCGGCGTCTTCAACGTGATCTGCGGCGACCGCGAGTCCGGCCGGCTGATGGTCGAGCACAAGACCCCGGCGATGGCCTCCATCACCGGTTCGGTCCGGGCCGGCATCCAGGTCGCCGAGTCCGCCTCCAAGGACGTCAAGCGCGTCCACCTGGAGCTGGGCGGCAAGGCCCCGGTCGTGGTCTTCGAGGACGCCGACATCGCCGAGGCCGTCGAGGGCATCTCGGTCGCGGGCTACTTCAACGCCGGCCAGGACTGCACCGCCGCCACCCGCGTGCTGGTGCACGAGTCGATCCACGACGCCTTCGTCGAGGCGCTGGCCAAGGCCGCGGCCGAGACCAAGACCGGCGGCGTGGACGACGAGGACGTGCTGTACGGCCCGCTGAACAACGCCAACCAGCTGAAGCAGGTGGCCGGCTTCATCGAGCGGCTGCCCACCCACGCCAAGATCGAGGCCGGTGGCCACCAGGTCGGCGAGAAGGGCTACTTCTACGCCCCGACCGTCGTCTCCGGCCTGCGGCAGGACGACGAGATCATCCAGAACGAGGTCTTCGGCCCGGTCATCACCGTGCAGAAGTTCACCGACGAGGACCAGGCCGTCGACTACGCCAACGGCGTCGACTTCGCGCTGGCCTCCTCGGTGTGGACCAAGGACCACGCCCGCGCCATGCGGATGTCGCGCCGGCTGGACTTCGGCTGCGTCTGGATCAACACCCACATCCCGCTGGTCGCCGAGATGCCGCACGGCGGCTTCAAGAAGTCCGGCTACGGCAAGGACCTCTCCGCGTACGGCTTCGAGGACTACACCCGGGTGAAGCACGTCATGACCGCGATCTAGCGGGTCGTGGCGGTCGGGCGCTGTATGACCGCGATCTAGCGGGTCGTGGCGGTCGGGCGCTGTATGACCGCGATCTAGCGGGTCGTGGCGGTCGGGCGCTGTATGGCCGCGATCTGATCGCATGTCCATCGTGTGAACGGACAATGGGCCCGGGTCCTTTCGACCCGGGCTCGGTGTCTTTGCATCCTGTCGGCCGTTCGCGTGACCGGCTGACAAGATGAAACTGCACTTCGGGGCCGCGACTCCCTAGCCTTACCGGCATGAGCATCCCCACCGCTGACTCAGCCGCCGGCCAGGCGGTCAAGGCCGCCGACCGCGCGCACGTCTTCCACTCGTGGTCCGCCCAGGCGCTGATCGACCCCCTCGCGGTGGCCGGCGCCGAGGGCTCGTACTTCTGGGACTACGACGGCAACCGCTACCTCGACTTCTCCTCGCAGCTGGTCAACACCAACATCGGCCACCAGCACCCGAAGGTGGTCGCCGCGATCCAGGAGCAGGCGGCGAAGCTCTGCACCATCGCCCCCGGCTTCGCGGTCGAGGCGCGCAGTGAGGCCGCCCGGCTGATCGCCGAGCGCACCCCCGGTGACCTCGACAAGATCTTCTTCACCAACGGCGGCGCCGAGGCGGTCGAGAACGCCGTCCGGCTGGCCCGGCTGCACACCGGCCGGCAGAAGGTCATGTCCGCCTACCGCTCGTACCACGGCGCCACCGCCAACGCGATCGCCCTCACCGGCGACCCGCGGCGCTGGGCCAACGAGACCGGCGTCTCCGGCGTGGTGCACTTCTGGGGCCCGTACGCCTACCGCTCCAACTTCCACGCCGAGAACGAGGCGCAGGAGTGCGAGCGCGCGCTGGAGCACCTGGAGCAGGTGATCGCCTTCGAGGGCCCCGGGACGATCGCGGCGATCATCCTGGAGACCGTGGTCGGCACCGCGGGCATCCTGATCCCGCCGGCGGGCTACCTGGCCGGGGTGCGGGAGATCTGCGACCGCTTCGGCATCGTGTTCATCCTCGACGAGGTGATGGCCGGCTTCGGCCGCACCGGCGAGTGGTTCGCCGCCGACCACTGGGGCGTCACCCCGGACCTGCTGACCTTCGCCAAGGGCGTCAACTCGGGCTACGTCCCGCTGGGCGGCGTGGCGATCAGCGCCGAGATCGCCGCCACCTTCGCCGAGCGGGCGTTCCCGGGCGGGCTCACCTACTCCGGCCACCCGCTGGCCTGCGCCTCGGCCGTCGCCACCATCACCGCCATGGCGGAGGAGGGCATCGTCGAGAACGCCAAGCACATCGGCGAGACCGTGCTCGGCCCCGGCCTGCGGGAGCTGGCCGAGCGGCACCCCTCGATCGGCGAGGTCCGCGGCCTCGGCGTGTTCTGGGCGCTCGACCTGGTGAAGGACCGCGGGACCCGCGAGCCGCTGGTCCCGTACAACGCGGCCGGCCCCGCCAACGCGCCGATGGCCGAGCTGGCCGCCGCCTGCAAGCAGCGCGGGCTCTGGCCGTTCGTCAACATGAACCGCCTCCACGTCGTCCCGCCGTGCACCGTCACCGAGGAGGAGGCCAAGACCGGTCTCGCGGTGCTCGACGAGGTGCTGTCGCTCGCCGACGCGCACACCGCCTGACGTACCGACCGGACGGCCCCGGGTGTCGCGCACGCCCGGGGCCGTCCCACGCTCCGGAGGCCTTCCCCATGCCCAGCAGCACCACCCCGACCCGCCCCCACAACTCCCGTACGATCCGCCGGCGTTCGGTGCTCGGCGGGGCCGCGCTGCTCGGCGCCGGCACGCTGACCGGCTGCGGCATCCCGTCCGCGTACGTCGCCGAGGACCGCCGCTCGGTCCAGGACCGCTCGGACCGCGAGCAGCGGCTCGCCTTCTCCAACTGGACCCAGTACATCGACACCGACGACCAGGGCCGCCGGCCGACCCTGGACGCCTTCACCGAGCGGACCGGCATCGCGGTCACCTACACCGAGGACATCAACGACAACGACGAGTTCTTCGGAAAGATCAGCCCGGTGCTCACCCAGGGCGCCGACCCCGGCCGGGACCTCATGGTGGTCAGCGACTGGATGGCCGGCCGGTACGTCTCGCTCGGCTGGGTGCAGGCCATGGACCGGGCCAACCTGCCCAACGTCACCGCCAACCTGGACCCGCAGCTCGCCGACCCGGCCTTCGACCCCGGGCGCCGGCGCAGCGTGCCCTGGCAGTCCGGGATCACCGGCATCGCGTACAACCGCAAGGCGCTCGGTCGGGAACTGAAGTCGACCGCGGACCTCTGGGCGCCCGATCTCAAGGGCCGGGTCACCCTGTTCGCCGGGCTGGACGAGGCGCTCGGGCTGCTGATGCTCGCCCAGGGTGCGGACGTCTCCCGGTTCGGCGAGGACGACGCGCACCGGGCGATGGACACCGTGCAGAAGATGGTCGACACCGGCCACATCCGCCGCTTCACCGGCAACGACTACACCAGCGACCTCGCCTCCGGTGCCGCCGTCGCCTGCCAGGCCTACTCCGGCGACGCCGTCCAACTGACCGCCCAGAACCCGGACATCGAGTTCGTGGTGCCGCAGGAGGGCGGCGAGCTGTGGGCGGAGAGCCTGATGATCCCCAACCGGGCCCGGCACAAGCGCAACGCCGAGCTGCTGATCGACCACTACTACCAGCCCGAGGTCGCCGCCGAACTCGCCGCGTTCGTCCAGTACATCTGCCCGGTGCCGGCCGCCCGCGAGGTGCTGGCGGCCAGCGGCGACAAGGACAAGGCCGAACTGGCGGAGAACCCGCTGCTCTTCCCGACCGACGAGATGCGCGCCCGGCTGCACACCATGCGCGACGTCACCTCGGCGGAGCGGCCCGAACTGCACAAGGTCTGGGGGCGCATCACCGGCGTGTAGGCCACCGGCGGTCAGCGGTCAGCGGTCAGCGGTCGGCGGTCAGCGGCGGACGGCGTCCAGGGCGAGCAGCGCCACGTGCAGGGAGAGGCAGGACTCCACCTGGTCGAGGTCGACGCCGAGGATCCGCTCGACCTTGTGCAGGCGGTCGTAGAAGGACGGCCGGGACAGGTGCGCGGCGTCGGCCGCCGCCGACTTGTTCCGGCCCTGCTCCAGGTAGATCCGCAGCATCTGCACCAACTGGCCGTTGTGCTCGGCGTCGTGGGCCAGCAGCGGGCCCAGCTCCCGTTCCACGTAGGTCTGCAGCCGGGCGTCGTCGCGCAGCAGGTGGAGCAGGCCGCGCAGCCGGACGTCCGGCAGCCGGTAGTACGAGGCGGCCCGGCCGCCGGGCGCGTCGTGCAGGGCCGCGTCGGCGACCTGGGTGGCCTCCAGCAGGGTGCGCCGGGCGTCCCGGACGGAGCCGACCGAGGAGCCGACCGCGACCACCGGGGCGGGTGCGGCGGCGGCGTCGTCCCGGCCGGCCTCGGCCGACATCCGGCGCAGCGTGGCCGAGAAGGCGTCCAGGGCGGCGTGCTCGTCCTGCTGGGTGCCGAGCGTGATCAGCACGCCGACGCCCTCGTCGTCCAGCGCGCCGACCAGGGCGGAGAGTCGGCAGGCCCGGACGGCTCCCGCGGCGAGCTCGGTGAAGTCGCGCAGCCGGGCCTGCGCCTCCAGGGCGGCCGGGATCGGGCCGCGCCGCTGCCGCAGCACCACTCCGACCAGCCGGCGGCCCTCCAGCGGGACGCCGAGCGCCTGGGCGCGCAGGGCCACCTCGGAGACGGTCAGCGCGTGGGTGAGGATGCCGGACAGCAGGGTGCGGTGGGTCTGCCGCTCCAGGCTCTCCCGGTCGCGCACCACCAGCCGGTTGAGCGCCAGGGCGGAGGCGCCGCGTTCCAGCAGCATGGTGTGCGGGTGGGCCTCGTTCTCGGGCAGCGGGCCCGGATCCTGCACCAGCACGAGTCGGCCCCAGTCCTGGCCGCGGGCGCCGACCGTGGTCACCAGCCAGCCGCTGCGCGGGTCGTGCCCGGTGCGGCCGGGCGGGCGGACCCCGCGGGAGCGGCGCTCCCAGTCCTCCAGCAGTTCGACCTCCGGGCGGCCGGCGGTGTCGTGGGCGAGCACCTGGTGCGCGAGGTTCTCCAGGACGACCGGCGCGCCCGCCATCCGGGCCACCTGGCGGATCACCTCGGGCGGCTCGGCGCCCTCCACCACCAGCTCGTTGAACACCTGGTGGACGGCCTCGGAGACGCGCAGCTGCTCCAGCTGGGCGTTGACCACCAGCGCGTGCACGGCCTCGGTGACGGCGACGAAGCGCAGCTCGCGGCGGAGCGTGATCAGCGGCAGGCCGCGTTGTTCGGCGGCGTGCACCAGGGCGCGGGGCAGCGAGTCGAAGTAGCGCCGGCCGTACTCGACGACCAGTCCGGCGACCCCCACCTCGTCCAGTTCGCGGATGTAGCGGGCCAGGCCCTCGCGGTCGTCGGGCAGCGCGATGCCGGTGGTGAGCACCAGTTCGCCGCCCTGGAGCATCCCGGCGACGTCGGGCAGTTCGCTCACGTGGACCCAGCGGACCGGCCGCTCCAGGTGGTCGGCGCCGGCGACGACCTGGGGCAGGCCGCGCCGCATCACCTCCAGGTCGAGCACGCGGGCGACGGTGGGGAGCATCGCGGGCCTCCAGGGCCTTGAGGGACCAGAGTGTCAGGTAAATCATCCATCGCGGCGACGACCTGTCGCCCTCGGTGAACCCTTGCACCCTGTAAGGCCCTACCCACCGAGGTTGTCGGAGTGACCCTTGTCACGCCGGGGCGGCAACGGGCATGGTCAGCGGGTCGGCTGTGGCGAAAAACAGACCTCACGCCGGAATCCATCGCGTTGCCGGAATGCAACAGCGGAATCCCTTGTCCGGAGTCCGCCGGACTGCCAGGATCGCGCAACCCCGGTGATCAGCCGGTCGGATTCCCCCACCGCACAACCGTGAGAATCGCCGTGGCAGTCGACCCACCGGCACTTGGAGGAACCAGATGGACCTGACCGACTTCGGCGCGGGCGCGCAGTACATCGCGGGCCGTCGGACCCGGGGGAGCGGCGAGCCCTTCCAGGTCGTCAACCCCGCGGACGGCAGCGTGGTCGAGCAGGTCGCCCTGGCCACCACCGGCGAGGTCGACGCGGCCGTGGCCGCCGCGAAGGCGGCCCTGCCCGGCTGGTCCCGCGCCACCCCCGGCGCCCGCTCCGAGGCGCTGACCGCACTGGCCGCCGTCCTGACCTCGGCGAGCGCAGACCTCGCCCGGGTGGAGACCGCGCAGACCGGCAAGCCGGTCAAGCTGGCCACCGAGTTCGACGTCCCCGGCACCATCGACAACGTGGCGTTCTTCGCCGGCGCCGCCCGCAACCTGGAGGGCAAGGCGGCCGGCGAGTACTCCGGCGACCACACCTCCTACGTGCGCCGCGAGGCGATCGGCGTGGTCGGCTCGATCTCGCCGTGGAACTACCCGCTGCAGATGGCCGCCTGGAAGGTCCTGCCGGCGATCGCGGCGGGCAACACCATCGTGCTCAAGCCGTCCGAGCTGACCCCGCTCACCTCGCTGATGTTCGCCCGGGCCTGCACCGAGGCGGGCATCCCCGACGGCGTGGTCAACGTGGTCACCGGCGCCGGACGCACCACCGGCGAGCACCTGGTCGCGCACCCGGACGTCGCCATGGTGTCCTTCACCGGCTCCACCCCGGTCGGCCGCAGGGTCGCCGAACTCGCCACCGCGAGCGTCAAGCGCACCCACCTGGAGCTCGGCGGCAAGGCCCCGTTCGTGGTCTTCGACGACGCCGACCTCGACGCCGCCGTGCACGGCGCGGTCGCCGCCTCGCTGATCAACGGCGGCCAGGACTGCACCGCCGCCACCCGCGCGTACGTCCAGCGCCCGCTGTACGACGCGTTCGTGGCCGGCGTGGCCGAGCTGTACGCCGCGATCCGGATCGGCGACCCGCTCAACCCGCACACCGACCTCGGCCCGCTGGTCTCGTACACCCACCGGGACCGGGTGGCCGGCTTCGTCGAACGCGCCCGCTCCTACGCCACCGTGGTCACCGGCGGCCGCGCGCCGGAGAAGGGCCACGACGGCACCGACCTCACCCGCGGCGCGTACTACGCGCCCACCCTGATCACCGGCGCCGCCCAGGACAGCGAGGTGGTCCAGGGCGAGATCTTCGGCCCGGTGCTCGTCGTGCTGCCCTTCGACACCGACGACGAGGGCCTGCGGCTGGCCAACGACACCCCCTATGGCCTGGCCGCCTCCGCCTGGACGGGCAACGTGCACCGCTCGCTGCGCGCCACCCGGGAGATCGCGGCCGGGTGCGTCTGGGTCAACGACCACATCCCGATCATCAGCGAGATGCCGCACGGCGGCTACAAGGCGTCCGGCTACGGCAAGGACATGTCCCAGTACTCGCTGGACGAGTACACCCAGGTCAAGCACGTCATGTTCGACACCACCGCGGTGGCCCGCAAGGACTGGCACCGCACCGTCTTCGGAGACAGATAACCCCTGCCCAGGGGCGCGCCGCCCCCAGGGCGCCCCGATTCGACCTCTTACCCCCAGGAGGCCCGTTCCATGGCGTTCAACGAGTTCACCGACGGTCTGCCCGAACCGGTCCGCAAGGCCTGGGAACGCAGCCAGACCAGCGGCCGGGCCGCGATCGGCCGCCGTACCCTGCTGCGGGCCGCCGCGCTGACCGCCGGTGCGGGCACGCTGGCCGCCTGCGGGATCCCGGCGGCCAGGACCGTCGGCGGCGACTCGACCGCCAACGCCGCCAAGGACCTCTCGGACACCGAGAAGGTGGTCAACTTCTCCAACTGGCCGCTGTACATCGACACCGACGAGAAGGACAAGGAGAAGCACGGCACCCTGGACGCCTTCACCGCGGCCACCGGCGTCAAGGTCAGGTACAACGAGGACGTCAACGACAACGTCGAGTTCTTCGGCAAGGTCAAGCCGCAGCTCGCGGCCGGCCAGGACACCGGCCGCGACCTGATGGTCCTCACCGACTGGATGGCCGCCCGGATGATCCGGCTCGGCTGGGCGCAGAAGCTCAACCCGGCGAACGTCACCACCGCGATCACCACCATCGACTCCCGCTTCCGCGCCCCCGACTGGGACCCGGGCCGGCTGTACTCCTACCCGTGGGCCGGCATCCAGGTCGTCATCGCCTACAACAAGAAGGCGACCAAGGGGAAGGAGGTCACCAGCGTCTCCCAACTGCTGGACGACCCCGACCTCAAGGGCCGGGTCACCTTCCTCTCCGAGATGCGCGACAGCATCGGGATCACCCTGCTGGACCTGGGCAAGGACCCGGCGAAGTTCACCGCCGACGACTACGACGCCGCCGTCGCCCGGCTGCAGAAGGGCGTCGACAGCAAGCAGATCCGCCGTTTCACCGGCAACGACTACGGCCAGGAGCTGTCCTCCGGTGACATCGCGGCCTGCGTCGCCTGGGGCGGTGACCTGATCCAACTGCGCGCCGACAACCCGGACATCGAGTTCGTCATCCCGGAGAAGGGCTACGTCTCCTCGACGGACAACATGCTGATCCCGGCCCGGGCGCAGCACAAGGCGAACGCGGAAAAGCTGATCGACTTCTACTATCAGCCGAAGATCGCGGCGCAGCTGGTCGCGGGCATCGGCTTCGTCTCCGCCGTCACCGGGATGAAGGACGAACTCGCCGCCCTCGCCCCGGACAGCGCGGCCAACCCGCTGGTCGTACCCACCCCCGAGATGGCGGCCAAGTCGCACGTGTTCCGCACCCTCACCGAGACCGAGGAGAGCGACTTCGAGCAGAAGTTCTCCAAGCTCATCGGCGCCTGACCCCCCACGCGCGGCCCACTCCCGGCAGAGAACCCAGGAAGACACCCATGACAGACCAGCAGCGCGACGCGGCCGCCGGCGGCGACGTCCGCCTCACCGGCATCGGCAAGACCTACGGCGCCTTCACCGCCGTCCACCCGCTCGACCTCACCGTCCCGCAGGGCTCCTTCTTCGCCCTGCTCGGCGCCTCCGGCTGCGGCAAGACCACCACCCTGCGCATGATCGCCGGCCTGGAGGAGCCCACCAGCGGCACCGTCCTGATCGGCGGCCAGGACGTCACCGCCCTGCCCCCGTACAAGCGGCCGGTGAACACCGTCTTCCAGAGCTACGCGCTCTTCCCGCACCTCGACATCTTCGAGAACGTCGCCTTCGGCCTGCGCCGCCGCGGCCGCAAGGACGTCAAGAAGCAGGTCGAGGAGATGCTGGAGCTGGTCGAACTCGGCCAGTACGCCCGGCGCAAGCCGCACCAGCTCTCCGGCGGCCAGCAGCAGCGCGTCGCCGTCGCCCGTGCCCTGATCAACCACCCCCAGGTGCTGCTCCTCGACGAGCCGCTCGGCGCACTCGACCTCAAACTCCGCCGCCAGATGCAGCTGGAGCTCAAGCGGATCCAGACCGAGGTCGGCATCACCTTCGTGCACGTCACCCACGACCAGGAGGAGGCCATGACGATGGCCGACACCATCGCGGTGATGAACGGCGGCCGGGTCGAGCAACTGGGCGCCCCCGCCGAGCTGTACGAGAACCCCGCCACCACCTTCGTGGCCAACTTCCTCGGCCAGTCCAACCTGCTGCCCGCCGAGGTCACCGGCACCGACGGCGGCGACCTGCTGCTCACCGCGGCCGGCGTCCGCCTCGCCGTGCCCAAGGCGCGCTGCGCCACCGAGGCCAGGCAGGTCCACCTGGGCGTGCGCCCCGAGAAGATCACCATCGCGCACGCCTCCGCCGAGGTCGCCGACGGCCGCAACCGGCTGGCCGGCACCGTCCTCGACTCCAGCTTCATCGGCGTCTCCACCCAGTACGTGGTGCGCACCGACGGCGGCCAGGAGGTCACCGTCTTCGAGCAGAACATGGAGCGCGACGCCCGGATCGTCCCCGGCGCGCCCGTCCTGCTGCACTGGAACCCGGCGCACTCCTTCGCCCTGGACGCCGCGCAGGCGATCGACGCGGGCACCGCGGAGGAGGCCGCATGACCACCACCACCCCGGCCGCTCCGTCACAGGTCATACCGCTCGCGGAACCGGCACGGAAGCCGAAGCGCAAGCTCACCGCGTACTGGCTGCTGCTGCCCGGCATCGCCTGGCTCGTCGTCTTCTTCGCCGTCCCGATGGTCTACCAGGCGTCCACCTCGCTGCAGACCGGCTCGCTCGAAGCGGGCTTCAAGGTCACCTGGCACCTCGCGACCTACTGGGACGCCCTGGTCGAGTACAAGTGGCACTTCGTCCGCTCGTTCTCCTACGCGGGCATCGCCACCGTGCTCTGCCTGGCCGTCGGCTACCCGCTCGCGTACACGATCGCCTTCAAGGCGAGCAAGCGCTGGCGCAACGTCATCCTGATCCTGGTCATCGCGCCGTTCTTCACCAGCTTCCTGATCCGCACGCTGGCCTGGAAGACCATCCTGTCCGACGGCGGGCCGGTGGTCGGGGTGCTCAACACCCTGCACGTCCTGGACGTCACCAACGCTCTCGGCCTCACCTCCGGCGACCGGGTGCTCGCCACGCCGCTCGCCGTGGTCTGCGGTCTCACCTACAACTTCCTGCCGTTCATGATCCTGCCGCTGTACACCTCGCTGGAGCGGATCGACCCCCGCCTGCACGAGGCGGCCGGCGACCTGTACGCCCGGCCGTTCACCACCTTCCGCAAGGTCACCTTCCCGATCTCGCTGCCCGGCGTGGTCGCCGGCACCCTGCTCACCTTCATCCCGGCCTCCGGCGACTACATCAACGCCCAGCTGCTGGGCTCGCCGAGCGAGCAGATGGTCGGCAACGGCATCCAGAAGCAGTTCCTGAACGTGCTCGACTACCCCACGGCTGCCGCACTGAGCTTCATCCTGATGGCCCTGATCCTGGGCATGGTGACGGTCTACATGCGCAAGGCCGGGACGGAGGAACTGGTCTGATGTCCCGGATTACCAAGTGGATACGCGCCCACCTGGTGGTGCTGGCCGGCGTGCTGGCCCTCGCCTACCTGGTGCTGCCCAACCTGGTCGTGCTCGCCTTCTCGTTCAACAAACCGGTCGGCAAGTTCAACTACGAGTGGAACGAGTTCTCCACCGACGCCTGGACCAACCCCTGCGGCGTGGCCGACATGTGCCAGTCGCTCTCGCTCAGCCTGCAGATCGCGGTGCTCGCCACCATCGGCGCCACCGTGCTCGGCACCATGGTCGCCTTCGCACTGGCCCGCTACCGCTTCCGCGGCCGCTCGGCCACCACCGCGATGATCTTCCTGCCGATGGCCATGCCCGAGGTGGTCATGGCCGCCTCGCTCGGGACCCTGTTCCTCAACATGCGCATCCCGTTCGGCTTCACCACCATCCTCATCGCGCACATCATGTTCTGCCTCAGCTTCGTGGTGACGGCCGTCAAGGCCCGCGTGATGAGCATGGACCCGAGGCTCGAACAGGCCGCCCAGGACCTCTACGCGACCCCCATCCAGACCTTCCTGCGGGTCACCCTGCCGCTGGCCGCCCCCGGCATCGCGGCGGGAGCGCTGCTCAGCTTCGCGCTCTCCTTCGACGACTTCATCATCACCCAGTTCAACTCGGGCCCGACCACGGTCACCTTCCCGATGTTCGTCTGGGGCGCGTCGCAGCGCGGCATCCCGGTACAGGTCAACGTCATCGGCACCGCGATGTTCATCGCCGCCGTCGCGCTGACCGTCGCCGGCCAGTGGCTGGGCAACCGCCGGAAGGCCACCGCCTGACGTACGGTCGGGTGTGGTGGCCGAACAAACCATCGCCTAAGTACAGAAAGTGGCTGATAATGCATGGACTCCGCCCGCGCACTCAGTGACGCCAGGCCCACCCCCTTCTGGCTGGAGGATCCGGGCCGGCCGGCGGCACTGCCCGCCCTGGTCGGCGACACCACCTGCGACCTGCTGGTCGTCGGCGGCGGCTACTCCGGCCTCTGGACCGCCCTCATCGCCAAGGAACGCGACCCCTCGCTGGACGTCGTGCTGGTCGAGGGCAACGAGGTCGGGTGGGCCGCGTCCGGGCGCAACGGCGGATTCTGCGCGGCCAGCCTCACCCACGGCTTCGGCAACGGCCTGCAACGCTGGCCCGCCGAACTCGCCCAGCTGGAACGCCTCGGTGCCGCCAACCTGGACGGCATCGAGGCCACCCTCAAGCGCTACGGCATCGACGCCGAGTGGGAGCGCACCGGCGAGATCGACGTCGCCACCCAGCCGCACCAGGTCGAGGAACTCCACGAGATCGCCGAGGCCGTCGCCCGGTACGGCTTCGACATCACCGTCCTGGACGCCGACGAGCTGCGCGCCGAGGTCGACTCGCCGACCTTCCTCGGCGGCCTCTGGGACAAGGAGGGCGTGGCGATGGTCCACCCCGCCAAGCTCGCCTGGGGCCTGCGGGACGCCTGCCTCGGCCAGGGCGTGCGGATCTTCGAGCACACCCGGGCCACCGACCTGCGGGAGTACGGCAGCGGCATGGCCGTCCGCACCCCGTACGGACGGGTCTTCGCCCGGCGCGTCGCACTCGGCACCAACGTGTTCCCGTCGCTGGTCAAGAGGGTCCGGCCGTACATCGTGCCGGTGTACGACTACGCGCTGATGACCGAGCCGCTCAGCGACGAGCAGCTCGCCGCGATCGGCTGGCGCGGCCGGCAGGGACTCGGCGACAGCGCCAACAAGTTCCACTACTTCCGGCTCTCCGCCGACAACCGGATCCTGTGGGGCGGCTACGACGCCGTCTACCACTACGGCGGCCGCGTCCGGCACGAGTACGACCAGCGGCCGGAGACCTTCCGTACGCTGGCGAACCACTTCTTCCGCTGCTTCCCGCAGCTGGAGGGCCTGCGGTTCACCCACGCCTGGGGCGGCGCCATCGACACCTGCAGCCGGTTCTCGGCGTTCTTCGACACCGCCTACCGGGGCAAAGTCGCGTACGCGGCCGGGTACACCGGGCTCGGCGTCGGCGCGACGCGCTTCGGCGCCGAGGTGATGCTCGACCTGCTGTCCGGCGAGCGCACCGAGCGCACCTCGCTGGACATGGTGCGCAGCAAGCCGCTGCCGTTCCCGCCCGAGCCGGTGCGCTGGGCCGGGATCGAGATCACCACCCGCTCGCTGGAGCGCGCGGACCGCAACGGCGGCCACCGCAACCTCTGGCTGCGCACGCTCGACCGCATGGGGCTCGGCTTCGACAGTTGACCTCGCTGTCCGTGAGCTGACCTCGCCATCCCTGCTATCCGTGTTATCCGTGCTATCCGCGTTATCCGTGTAAGAGAGACCCGCCGTCCGCCTCTCCTTGGTGACGGCGGGTCTCGGTCTCCCCGCCGCGTCCCGACCAGGACGATCCGACCGGAACCAGCGGCAAGAAGCGGGGACAGACATGGAGAGCACCGGACTGCACTGGCTCGCCCAGGTGGCAGCGGACCCGGAGGCCTTCCGGGAGCAATGGGAGCGCACCGGGCTGGGGCTGATGCTGCTACCGGCCGGCCGCCGCTGGGACGTCCTCTCCGTCCCCGGACGGCTCGGGCGCCCGGCCCTGGAGATCCTGGACCCCGGCTCCTGCGGCCCCGTCCTCACCGACTTCGGGGACGAACACGTCAGCTTCCTGGTCCCCGTCGGCACCGCCGCCCGCTGGATCGGTACGGGCGTGCGCAGCGCGGGGGAGGGTACCTGGATCGTCGTCCCGCACCCCGAGCGCCGCAGCCGCGGGGTGCGCTGGCTCGTCCCGCCCGACGGCTCCGGACGGCTCAACGACCCGGTGCTGCTGGAGCTCGCCCTGCACGAGGCCGCGGCCGGGCTCAGCGGCTGGTGATCCCCCGGTCCGGACTCCGGCCCCCGGCCGGCGGTGGCGCGCGGGGCGGGCGGTCGCGTCAGACTGGAAACGTGACCACCGCCCCGGACGCCGTCGACGCGCCCCTTCGACCGGGCCACACCCAGCTGCGCCTCGCCGCACTGGCGGCCCCCGTCTGCGACCGGTACGGGCTCGCCCTGGCCGGTGGGCACGCGCTGCGCGCCCACGGCGTCGCGGCCTGCCCGCAGGACGGACTCACCCTGGTGACCGGTGGGGCCGACCTGCCGGAGGTGGCCGCCGCGCTGGGCGAGGCCTACCGCGCGGCCGGCGGCGGGGTCGCCGAACGCCCGGGCACGCCGCGGCTGGAGCAGCTCACCGTCCGGCTCGCGCTCGGCGGGCGGTCGCACTCGGTGGAGCTGCGGAAGGAGCCGCTGGCGCACCGGCCGGTGCGCTTCGACCTCGCCGCGCCCCCGCCCGGCGAGCCGGCGGTGGCGCTGTCGGCGGCCCTGCCGGTGGCGCTGCCGGTCGTCCTGCCAGTTGTGCTGCCGGTCGTCGCCCTGGAGGACGCCGCCGCGCTCACGACCGCGCTGCTGGTGGACCGTGGCATGCCGCGGGACCTGGTCGACGTGCACGCCCTCACCGACTGCTACCGGGAGGGCGAACTCATCGCGCTGGCAGGCGAATTGGACGCGGACTTCCAGCCCGCGGCGCTCGCCGACCGGCTGGAGACGCTGGCCGAGGCGGCGGACGGCCGGTTCCGGGCCCGGGGTGTCGCGGCACGCGCGGTCGGCGGGCTGAAGCGGTGGGCGCTCGCCTGGGCCCAGGACCTGCGGCTGGACCTGCTGGAGACCCAGGAGGCGGCCGACGGTCTGCACGACCCGTACCTGGAGGACGAGGAGTCCTGAACGCGGGGTGGCGGCGCTTCGTCCTCGCGCGTTCCTCCTGGCGCGTTCGTCCTGCCGCGTTCGTCCTGCCGCGTTCGTCTTGCGGGGTCGTCTTTGCGGGTCCGGCTTCACACGTTCGTTCGTGCCCCCTCACCCATTCGGCCGAGCAACCGGACGACCTGTAAGGCTGAATCCGCGATCCCCGTCAGCCTGTTCGTTGAGGCCTGGCGCGGCGGGCACCAGACTGGAGACGAACGCGGTAGCCCCGTGAATCCCGTCGCCCGGCCCACTCGCGGGCGGCGCCAGACAGGACCGGCGGCAGGACGCCGCCCGGGACTTCGGAGGCAGACGGACTTGAGCAAGCACATCACTCACTGGATCGGCGGCGAGCCCGTCGCCACCGCCGGCGCGGCGCCCCGCCGCGGTGACATCTTCGACCCGGCCACCGGCCAGGTCGCCGGCCAGGTCGACTTCGCCGGGATCGCCGAGGTCGACCAGGCCGTGGCCGCCGCCGCCTCGGCCTTCGCCGAGTGGCGCACCGCCTCGGTCGCCAAGCGCACCACCGTGCTGTTCGCCTTCCGCGAGCTGCTGAACGCCCGCCGCGACGAGCTGGCCGCGATCATCGTGTCCGAGCACGGCAAGGTCCACTCCGATGCGCTCGGCGAGATCGCCCGCGGCCTGGAGGTCGTCGAGTACGCCTGCGGCATCCCGCAGCTCGTCAAGGGCGGCTTCACCGAGCAGGCGTCCACCGGCGTCGACGTCTACTCGATCCGCCAGCCGCTCGGCCCGGTCGCGATCATCTCGCCGTTCAACTTCCCGGCCATGGTGCCGATGTGGTTCTTCCCGCTCGCCATCGCGGCCGGCAACACCGTCGTCCTGAAGCCCTCGGAGAAGGACCCGTCCGCCGCCAACTTCCTCGCCGGGCTGTGGAAGGAGGCAGGCCTGCCGGACGGCGTCTTCAACGTCGTGCACGGCGACAAGGCCGCCGTGGACCGCCTGCTGGAGCACCCGGACGTCAAGTCCGTCAGCTTCGTCGGCTCCACCCCGATCGCCCGCTACGTCTACGAGACCGGTACGCGCTACGGCAAGCGCGTGCAGGCCCTGGGCGGCGCCAAGAACCACATGCTGGTCCTGCCCGACGCCGACCTCGACCTGGCCGCCGACGCCGCCGTCAACGCGGGCTTCGGCGCGGCCGGCGAGCGCTGCATGGCCGTGTCCGTCCTGGTCGCGGTCGACCCGATCGGCGACGAGCTGGTCGACAAGATCAAGCAGCGGATCGCCACCCTGAAGGTCGGCCCCGGCTGCAACGGCGACTCCGAGATGGGCCCGCTGGTCACCGGCCAGCACCGCGACAAGGTCACCTCCTACGTCGAGTCCGGTGTCGCCGACGGCGCCGAGCTCGCCGTGGACGGCCGCAAGCACCCGGTCACCGCCGAGGACGAGAACGGCGCCCCGACCTCGGACGGCTTCTGGCTCGGCCCCACCCTGTTCGACCACGTGAAGCCGGGCATGTCCGTCTACAACGACGAGATCTTCGGCCCGATCCTCTCCGTCGTGCGCGTCGCCTCCTACGACGAGGGCCTGGCGCTGATCAACGCCAACCCGTACGGCAACGGCACCGCCCTCTTCACCAACGACGGCGGCGCGGCCCGGCGCTTCCAGTTCGAGGTGGAGGTCGGCATGGTCGGCATCAACGTGCCGATCCCGGTCCCGGTCGCCTACTACTCCTTCGGGGGCTGGAAGGCCTCCCTGTTCGGCGACGCCCACGCGTACGGTCCGGACGGCGTGCAGTTCTTCACCCGCGGCAAGGCCGTGACCCAGCGCTGGCTGGACCCCTCGCACGGCGGCATCAACCTCGGTTTCCCCACCAACAGCTGATCCCCCGCCCCGCGGTCGTGCCGGCCGGACCCCTCTCCCCGGGGTCCGGCCGGCCCTTTGCACCCCGTTTGCATCCGGTCGCGATCACGCGTAGAGTTCTTCGAGCTGCCTGGCTGGGAGCACCGGACACGCATCTCCGCGCGGACGGTCCCGGGGTAGCCAATCCTTTTGAAACACCATTTCCTGGTTCGGGCTGGGTCGCGTCTTGTCGCGGCTTGGTTCTTATTCGGCGTGTTCGTTTTATTGGATTGCGGCCGATTCGCTTTTCGGAGCAGGGATCGGCTAGAGTTTGAAACGTCGGACGGGGCGTCAAGCCGCAGAAGACACCAG